>CAYTRB010000005.1:0-49164 GCA_964440215.1 uncultured Methylocapsa sp. | reverse complement strand
CGGCTCAAAATCGGACAAGACTCATAAATTTATCAATGATTTCAATGGAACGCTCGCAGCGGCCGGAGGCGCCGAACCCAACCGCCCTCCTCCGCGTTATAGTTGAGATTGCCGGCGCCAGCTGCCGCCCCTAATTCTCCTGCATCGACACAAACCAAACGCGCGCACCCAATCACTTTGACGATGATTTTTGGCATGGGAGGGAAATATGGCGCAAACGCCCTTGATGTCTTCGGCTGTCCTGGCAGCGCCGCGCGACTCAAGCCCGCTCGGCGCCCGTCTTTTCGAGACAAGGCGTCTGTCTCTCGACCTCGCAAAGCCGCTGAGCGCCGAGGACATGGCCGTCCAGGCGATGGACGACGCCAGTCCGACGAAATGGCATCTGGCGCATACGACCTGGTTCTTCGAGACTTTCGTTCTCTCCCTTTATCTTGAGAGCTATGATCTGTTCGATCCGGCCTTCAACTATTGCTTCAACTCCTATTATGAATCGCACGGGCCCCGCCAGCCAAGGGCACTGCGCGGGCTTCTCACGCGGCCGTCCTGCGATCGCATCTTCGCCTACCGCGCCCATGTTGATGCCGGGCTCGAAAAACTTTTTGCGCGCGGTGTTGAAGCCGGATCGGAACTGGCGCGGGTCATCGAGGTCGGCATCAATCATGAGCAGCAGCATCAGGAGCTGATCCTTACCGACATCCTCGCGCTCTTCGCCGCAAATCCGCTACGGCCCGCCTACCGGGCACCGCGCCCGCGTGCCGAGCAAGGCGCCCCGGAGCCCTTGGCCTGGATCACATTTCCTGGCGGCATTCATGAGATCGGGCACGCCGGAGACGGCTTCGCCTTCGACAATGAAACGCCGCGCCATGGCGAGCTGATCCATCCGTTCCGTCTCGCCGACCGCCTTGTCACCAATGCCGAATGGCTCGCCTTCGTCGAGGACGGCGGCTATCGAACTGCCGCACTTTGGCTTGCCGACGGCTGGGGCATGGTCGCAAGCGAAGGCTGGCGGGCGCCGCTCTATTGGGAGGAGCGCAACGGCCAATGGCTCGCGATGTCGCTTGAGGGATTGCGGCCTCTCGACCGCGCGGCGCCCGTCACGCATGTGAGCTATTACGAGGCGGACGCCTTCGCCCGCTGGGCAGGCCACCGGTTGCCGACCGAATCCGAATGGGAGCTGGCCGCTAAGGGCTTGCCCGCGACGGGCAATACGCTCGCCTCTGGCGCCCTGCGGCCGCTGCCCGCTGATGCAAGCAGAGACGCGCGGCCAGGCCAAATGTTCGGCGATGTCTGGGAATGGACAGGCAACGCCTATCGCCCCTATCCCGGCTACCGCGCGCCGTTGGGAGCGCTCGGGGAATACAATGGCAAGTTCATGGTTGGTCAGCATGTCTTGCGCGGCGGTTCCTGCGCGACACCGGAAGGCCATGCCCGCGCGACCTATCGCAATTTTTTCTATCCCCACCAGCGCTGGCAGTTCATGGGGCTGCGCCTCGCTTCGGAGATGATATGATTATCACGAACAACAAAGCCCTCCGCTTGCCCGATGTCATGACCGGTGAGGCCAGCGACTTCGAAGCAGCGGTGATCAAGGGTTTGTCCCGGCCACGCAAGAGCCTGCCTTGCCGCTTTTTCTACGATGCGCGTGGCAGCGAATTGTTCGAGGACATTACGAAGCTGCCGGAATATTATCCAACCAGAACCGAGATTGCGATTCTTGAAGCGCATGCGGCGGAGATGACAAAGACCGTCCTCGAACGGGCTGTGCTCGTTGAATTCGGTTCGGGGTCTAGCCGCAAGACCGAGATTTTGCTTAAAAATCTGCGCGATCTTGCGTCCTATGTCCCGATCGATGTTTCGCAGAGCGCCCTTTGTGATGCAAAGCGGCGCCTGGTGGAACGTTTTCCGGCGCTCATTGTGCGCCCTATCGTTGGCGACTTCGCGCGGCCGGTCACCCTTCCCGAGGATCTCATCGAAGCCCCCAAGCTCGGTTTCTTTCCCGGCTCGACGATCGGCAATTTTTCTCCGGCTGCAACGGGCCGGCTGCTCGGAACGATGCGGGATATGCTGTCGCCGGAGGGGCGGCTGATTATCGGCGTGGACTTAAAAAAGGATGCCCGCGCGCTCGTGCGCGCCTATGATGATGCGGAAGGCGTTACCGCGGCCTTCAACCTCAATCTTCTGGCGCGGATCAACCGCGAGCTCGAAGGCTCATTCGATCTTGATGGCTTTCGCCACGAAGCGATCTACGATCCGCGCGAGGGCCGTATCGAAATGCATATTGTCAGTCTCAAACGTCAAACGGCAAGTGCCCGGGGCCGCGGGTTCCGGTTTGAGCCCGGCGAAACCATCCATACCGAAAACTCTTACAAATATTCGATTGGCCAATTTCAAAACATCGCCCGTGCGGCGGGCTGGGCGCCTGGCCGCGTTTGGCTGGATGACGGAAACCTCTTCAGTGTGCATGAGCTGATAGCAGGTCAGTTGAACACGTCTTCACGTCATGACGTTTGAAGATACCATGCAAGGTATCTCCGCCGCTGACAGATAGCCGTCGATCATGTGATCGGTCGAAAATTTTTCGAGATGTTTGGCGAGCGCGGCTTTATCAATTTCCGGGGGCTTTTTCAGCGCCCGCGACATGGCCTCTGCCAGTGCGGCCACGTCTTCCACGGAAACCAGCGCGCCGAAGCGGCCATTCTCCAGAACTTCGCGAGGACCGGACGAGCAATCGGTGCTGACGATGGCAACGCCCGCGACCAATGCCTCGATCAGCACCAGCGACAGCCCTTCGCACCGGGATGACAGAACGAACAGGTCGCTCTTGGCAAACCACGCTATCGGATGGTCGACAACCCCCGGCAGCGACACGTCTTCAAGCAGCCCGAGTTCTGCGGCCAAGGACAACAATGCTTCGCGCTCTTCGCCTTCGCCCAAAATTATAAGCCGCGCCGGTGTCGTCCGGCGCAAAACGGCGAAGGCGCGCAGAAGCGTATCATGCGCTTTCTGATGCGTGAGCCGGCCACACGCAATGATAACCGGAATCGTCTTATTTCTCAGCCACGCCTCCTCGACCGGCTGTTGCGCGGTGGACAAAAGCACCGGTAGATCGAACCCATTATAAATAAACTGAACGGGGGGCCCGAAAGGTGAAAGCAGCCTGCCTGCCGTCCGACCGGCGCCTTTAGACACAGCAATGACCCGAGGAGTCAGTCGATAAAGCACCGCCACCGTAACAATCATGAGCCAGCGGCGCAGGCGATTATATGCGTTTGCGTAAGCGATCAGATCGATATGGATACAAGGCACGATCTGGCGGTAGCCTATCAGCAGACCGCAAATAATCGCTAAGAGCGAGGACTTTTCCAGATGAGTGAAAAGGATTACTGGCTGGTTCTGCCGTAAATATCGTATTAGCGAACGAATTATGTGTGCTTTGCCGGCCTTCTTTCCAGCGGCCAAGTCGACCATGGTCACAAGTGGCGAAACAACGTTCAGATAAAACCCACTCGGCTTCCAAAACAACAAATCTATACAATATCCTCTTTGGGCGAGGCCATTGGCCAAAGTGACAACTGCTTTTTCAGCTCCACCACTGCCAAGATGCTCGATAAATAATCCAATGCGCTCAACACACGGCAACGGCATCGCGACGGACTGCAACATGGCCTCACTCCCAAAAATGATATCATTTTTGTGATTGTTCGCATCCGGATTACATCGTTTGATGGATTTTATAAATTTCATCGCGTGTTGACGTTCTATAATTATTATATATCAATATTCACAACGCTGCGTGCGTTGAACTCGGATTTATTTTATACTCTACTATCGTCTCCACGACCATTATTATAAAATACCCGATCACTTCCGCTTGCTGTCCGAAAGTGGCAAAGTCCGGTGCAACGTGCAGTATTGCCATCATTAAGTAGGGTTGCCGGACGGAAACGCTTTCCGATCAAAATGATCCATTGATCGCGAAGGACGTTCTCAAAAAGCAAGCACTTGGAGCGGAGCTGATGTGGAAAAATCCTCGCCCTTTCCGGGACATCCTCCAAGGCTGACGAATCGCGGCTTTCAAAGCCAACTTTATCCGTGTAATCAAGTCATTAAGCACGCTATTAAGCCGCTTGCATTGGCCATGATGATTTCGAACCCACCCAAAAACACGGCCTCCGCAACCGTAATACGCCCCCGGCAGCCTTGAGCGAGCCTGCGGGAGTAGAGTAAGGGACTTCGCGCGCCCCGTTAAAACCGGATTCGTATAGAGAACTAGAGACTGGGCGGCGCATTGGCGCCATATCTTCATGGTTTAGATCATGAACTTAAAAAAATTCAGACTTTTTGGATAAGATTGTGCGAAAAACTAAAATGATGGAGACCATGAGCGATCAACTCCGAAAGCGATCATGGTCTCATTGCTCAGCTTCTCACGGATCAAGGCGGGCTTTATGAAGCGGATGGCATTCACAATCGCATTCTCTCTCGCTCTCGCGGGAGCAGCGCCGCTTCAGGCGGAGCCCTCCCCCGCCAATCCCAAACCGGCCAAGCCCGCGGGGGTACTGGCCAAGCCCGCGGCATCGCCAGTGAAACCGGATGCCCCCTTTGTTCCAATGGATCCCCTGGTCGCGATCCAAAAGGCCAATGCCTATTTCAATGCCGCGACCACAATGACCGGCGATTTCGTCCAGATTGGCCCCGACGGCAAACGCGCCGAAGGCAAGATCTTCGTCCAGAGGCCAGGGAAATTGCGCTTTGAATATGCACCACCCGCGACGCTGGAAATCGTCGCCGATGGTCTTTCGGTTGCCGTGCATGACCGCAAGACAGCCACCAAGGACATTTACTTTATCAGTCAAACACCGCTGAAGTTCCTGCTCAAGGATCAGGTTGATCTTTCCAGCGACGTCAAGATCATCGACGTGAAAAGCGAGCCGAGCGCTGTCACCATTCTCGTCGAAGACAAGGCGACCTTTGGCGGCACCTCCCAAATCAAGCTGGTTTTCGATCCGGTGAAATTCACGCTCAAACAGTGGCAGGTCACCGATCCGCAAGGTTATGAGACGCTTGTCTCACTTTTCAATATTGATTTGTCGAAAAAGCCGGACCCGAATCTGTTTCAGATCACCCAGGAAAGACTTCTGAACACAAATAATTGACAGAGCCACCGCAGGGTTTCGGCCAACGTTGGGCTTGTGTGTTAAATCAATGTTTTTCCAATGGGATAGGAAATTTTTGAGTGTTCGGAACAAGCCCGCAGCCCCTATTTCCCGGCTGCGGTGCGGCTTGAAAGAGCGCGGCACGGGTTTATCTTATGGGGATGTGAGCGACGCAGATCATCAGGCGTACCCCCCCGTTCCGCCTGGATCAAATTTACCGGACCCCTCCCGGTAATGTCTCGCTCCTAAGGGCGTCTGGTCTTTGACCAGGCGCCCTTTTTTGGTCTCAGCGTCCGCCGTCTGGCCGCGGCCAGAGCGGGATGAGGAAAAGTGGAACCCGATTTTCCGCCCGCACCCGCTCTATACTCTTGGGACCCGTCACGATCTGATTTTGATGGGCGCAATCCAAAAATCATCGTAAGCGCACGGATCTGCGTGGCCGGCATTGGTGATTGTGAAATTCCGGGCCTCCCGCCTTTCAGACCGTGCAGCATCACAAAAAATTGTGAGGTTCTCGCCTGCCACGCTTGCGGCTGGGACGTTTGCGTGATCAATCGGGCGCTGCTCGTCGCGGAGTCCTGCGTGCTTTTCACCCTTGCCACTTGGAACATCAATTCGGTCCGCTTGCGGATCGATCTCGTGGCCCGCTTCTTAAGAGAGCAGTCGCCGGACGTTCTCTGCCTTCAGGAGACAAAGTGCAGAGACAGCGAATTTCCCCTGGCTGCATTCCATAAGCTTGGCTATGCGCATGTCGAGATCAATGGTCAAAAAGGCTACCATGGGGTAGCGGTCGCCTCGAAAATCCCGTTGCAGATCATCGACCGGCGCTCATTTTGCGAAAAAGGGGACGCCCGTCATATCGCCGTGGCCTTATCCCCCGGCGGCACGCGCGGCAAGGTGATCGCCTTGCATAATTTCTATGTGCCTGCTGGAGGCGATGAGCCTGACCCGGCCATCAATCCTAAATTCGCCCATAAGCTCGCCTTTCTCGACGAAATGGCGCAATGGACCAATGCCGAAGGGATCGCGGCGACCGAAGCGATCCTGGCCGGCGATCTTAACATCGCTCCGCTCGAAACCGACGTCTGGAACCATAAAGCTCTGTTGAAGGTCGTCAGTCACACGCCGGTCGAAGTCGAAAAACTCAATCGGGTGCATACCGAGGGCCCGTGGGTCGATGCCCTGCGCCATTTTGTTCCGCCCGAGGAGAAACTCTATACGTGGTGGAGCTATCGCGCGCGGGACTGGGAGAAATCAGACAGGGGGCGGCGGCTCGACCATATTTGGGTCAGCGAAAGCCTTAAACCGCGCCTCGACAACGTCCGGATTTTTCGCGAGAGCCGCGGCTGGGAGCGGCCTTCCGACCATGTGCCGGTGATGGTTCATTTCCGGCTCTAGAGCGCATTCCGAGCAGATGGAATCATCGGATCGAAAAGGAACCGCTCAGATTCAATAAGTTAGAGCATGTTCTTATCGAAAAAGTCAGTCAACTTTTTCGGAACACGCTCTAGCATTCGCAATTCTTAGTCTTGCCCAGTTAATGCCGGCTTCAACGCTTCAAACCAAAGCTTGTCAGTAGTGATAGTGATACTTGTCAGTAGTGATAGTGATAATGGTGATAATGGCGATAGTGCCCATAGTGCCGATGATAATAGGCCGAACGATGCTCATAGCGTGGCCCCGGATTGACGCCGAGTACCCCATTGACGCCGCCCACAGCGCCGCCGACCGCGCCGCCAACAACACCGCCAACTGGACCAGCGGTATAACTCCCTTCCGCCGCGCCGCGCTCCATGCCCCCGAAAATGCCTTGCGCGTGAACCGCGACTGACGTGGCAAGCAGAGCCGCAACAACGGCTATTCCAAATTTTTTCCGCATCATCTTTTCTCCGTTCTGTGGGCCGTACCGAACTGATTGTTTAACCCTCGGCCCTCCGAGATGGTTCCGCCGCCGGGTAAGCTGGAATGTCCCTGCAGAGGGCCGATGGCGCTTGCTATGTTTGCCTAGCGGTGATAGGCGCGCCCGATGAGCATACGCTTCCACATAGGCGACCTGCCGGACAATGCCGATTTCGGCGATAGCGTCGCGATCGACACCGAAACTCTCGGTCTCGTCCTCCCGCGCGACCGGCTTTGCGTGGTCCAACTGTCGCGCGGTGATGGATCCGCCGACGTGGTTCAAATCGCGGCCGGTCAGAGCCGGGCGAAAAACATCGAGCGCCTTCTGGCCGACCCAAAAATCACCAAACTGTTCCATTTCGCCCGTTTCGATGTCGCCGTGCTGTTCAAGACTTTCGGTGTCATGGCGGCGCCCATTTATTGCACCAAGATCGCTTCTAAGCTCGTCCGGACCTATACAGACCGGCACGGTTTGAAGGATCTGGCGCGCGAACTGCTCGGCGTGGAATTGTCGAAACAGCAGCAATCCTCCGATTGGGGCGGCGACACGCTCTCGGAGGCACAGCTTTCCTATGCGGCGTCCGACGTCCTTTATTTGCACGCCTTGCGCAACCGCCTCGACACCATGCTCAAGCGTGAGAATCGCTTCGAGATCGCCGCCGCCTGTTTCGATTTTGTACCGGCGAGGGCGCGTCTCGATCTCATGGGCTGGGCTGATGTGGATATATTCTCGCACGAATAGGCTAAGATCTAGCTAACGCCCGCCATGACTTTGCCTTGCTTGCTTGCTGTGTAGAAAGCGCGGTGCAAGCTTGCGCCAGCCATCGCTGAGCTTGCCTGACCGCACGAACGCCCGGCTGAGATCCGTGAGCCAGATTATTAAGACTTTTGCAGGATTTCTTAAACCGCGTTCATGCCGATCGTGATTTCAGAAATCTAACAGGACCCGGAGTATGGTACTTTTGTTTCTGAACGAAGCCTACGGATGCGGAAATCGTCAGGCGGCGCGGGTGCTCCGGTGAATGCATTAAGCGGCGCTAACGGCAGAGTCAGCCTGAGAAATAACGAAGAGGAGGTTGATTTGGCCTCAATTGACAATTTAGCCGTGCTAGAATTCGAGACGGTGGGCCTTGCCGTGCCGGCCGATGGCTCGCGCCGGTCCAGCCAGCATAACCGTGGCCGGGTGAGTTTCGATATGACGCCGTCAGCTTCGCGCGGCGGCTTCAAGGCGGCCCATCGTCATTCGGGGCGAGTCCGATTGCTTCGCCTCGTCGCGATCGCCGGTGCGTTCCTCGCGATCGCGCTCATATCCGCCACTGCACTACTGAACCCCCTAAAGGGCCTGCCGGGCGACATTTCCATAGGCCGGGTTGGGGTCGAAGGCACAAAAGTGACCGTCGAGTCTCCAAAAATCACCGGAGCTCAGAAGGATGGCAGCCCCTTCGAGATCACGGCGCGTTCCGGAATTCAGGACATCACAAAGCCGGACATTATCGAACTCCTCGGCATCGATTCCAAGATCGGGGCGGCGGACGCCTCGACGACATCGGTAAGAGCCGCACGAGGCGTCTACGACAGTCTCCATGACAAGATGACATTGGAAGGCGACATTCAAATCAAAAGCAGCACCGGTTATGATGTTCGGTTGAAAACTGCGCGGATCGATTTCAAGACCGGCGGCCTTGTCTCGGAGGAGCCAGTCAAGGTTCTTCTCGACGGGGGGACCGTCGCGGCGCAGCAGATAGATGTCAGCGACAATGGCCACAAAGTCTCGTTTGGCGGCGATGTCACTTCGTGGCTTGACACCGGAGCGGGGATGTCAGACGCAGCCGGCACGTTGACGGAGAGCCTTAGGTGACTGATCGCGGGCCACTGCGTCCGATCCTTGTTGGCTGTCTTGTATTGGCTTTAGCGGTTTTTCCGGCGCTAGCGGAAAAGCCGCGCTCCGGCTCAAGCGCGCTGCTGCCAGGCGGCAATTCCAAGGATCCCATCAATATAGACGCCGCTAAACTGGATTATTTCGATAAGGAACAAAAGCTTGTCTACACCGGCAACGTTGTTGCCACGCAAGGGGAAAGCAAGCTGCAGGCGGGTACGCTTGTCATTTACATGACACCGAAGGAGGCCACGGCAGCTGCTGGAGTCCCGTCGTCGTCGTCGAGCCAAGTTCGCCGCATGGAAGCGGTTGGGCCGGTGACGATCGTTTCCAAAGACCAGATTGGGACCGGCGATAGCGGCATCTATGAAAAATCCGAAAACAAAGTGTATCTTATCGGCAATGTGACATTAACCCAGGGGCCGAATGTAACAAAGGGCGACAAATTGATCTATGATTTGACGACCAATCAGGCGGCCGTCACGGGCCGGGTCAGGAGCATGTTTTTGCCGAGCGGCGGCGCCGGGGAGGCGAAAGAGCCGAGGCCCGCCAAGGCGGGCGACGTCCTCATCAAGCCAGACCAGGCGGCGAAGGCGCCCTAAGGGCGCCTTCCTAGCACCGCAAGAACGAACCTAAGTCTGTGTCGCTCGCGCCGGTCGCTTTACCCGCGCAGCAGAATTCTTGCGAATAGTTCACTTCCGATCTCCCAAAGTTTGCTGTAGCTCTTGGCCGCGCTTCGTCTTTCCACCGTACCGCCACCGGTTCCTTTTTCCTTGCGGGAAGCTATGGCCGGTGAAGATGCAGCGGAGGGTAAGAGGCTGGATTTCGAAGGATCTTTCTTCATTTGCGTTTGCGGCCAACTCTTTTTCCTCTTGCCCCCTTCGCTCGACGGCGCGGCATGCTCCGGTCTGACACGAGGCCGCAAGCGGCGTTCCCGGCGGCCGATGGCGATTGGATGATGGCCGAGGATCAGGAAATCGAGGAGAGAGACGCCGAGCCAGCTGGTTGGCGCGGAGGAGATGGTTTTGGCCCTGAAAAGCCGCCGGAGTTGACCGGTGCCACCGCGCCGGATACCGGTGCCCCAGGGGTTCTTGCGGTTCGTCATTTGCGCAAATACTATAAGGCGCGCCGGGTCGTCGAGGATGTCAGCATGAGCGTCCGGCGTGGCGAGGTCGTGGGTCTCCTCGGTCCTAACGGCGCCGGCAAGACCACGCTTTTTTACATGATTACTGGACTGATACGGCCAGACAGCGGCCGCATCGAACTCGATGGGCACGACGTAACCCGTCTGCCCATGTACCGGCGTGCCCGTCTCGGCATCGGCTATCTCCCACAGGAATCTTCGATTTTCCGCGGTCTGAGTGTCGAGGATAATATTAGAGCGGTCCTCGAAATCATCGAGCCCAACAAGCGAAAGCGCGCCACCGAGCTCGAAGCCTTGCTCGATGAGTTCGACATCCAGCGCTTGCGCAAGTCGCCTTCGATCGCGCTCTCCGGCGGTGAGCGGCGGCGCTGTGAAATCGCGCGCGCCTTGGCAGGCCGCCCCTCCTTCATGCTCCTCGACGAACCTTTCGCTGGAATCGACCCGATCGCCGTCGGAGATATTCAGCTTCTCGTACAGCACCTGAAACAGCGGGGTATCGGTGTTCTCATCACCGATCACAATGTGCGGGAAACCTTAGGGATGATCGACCGCGCCTACATCATCCACGCTGGCCGGGTCCTCGTCGACGGTCCCCCCGCCAAGATTGTCGAAGACCCCAATGTGCGCCGATACTATCTCGGCGAGGGGTTCCGGCTTTGATGGACGAGACACCGCCAATGCGGCGACCCCTTAAGAAATCACGATGATTTTGGCTTCAGGTCCGGCACGATCACGCGATACCCTTTGCTTTTTAGCATCGCTATCGCGCGCGCCCAGTAATCGCCCGCAAAGCTTTTGCCATGCAGAAGCACGGCCGTTTTGCTCGTCGGCGCCGCGGCTGGCACCACATCCATGTAGGCCATGCGCAGCGGCTGGCCCTCGATGGTGAGGTCGAAAAGCTGCACGGGGTAAGGATAGTCGATCCCCTCGAGGCCGATGCCGAGCGGTTGCAAGGCCGCTGTCTGCGCCGTAGCGCTGCCGATCGGCGCAATGGCCGTGAGGAAGAGAGCACAATATCTCACGAAACGATAAGTCATGTCGGATCACCTCATTCAGCAGCCATAGTGCCGATTGGTCTTATCTGTGCGTGACGCGTCATTTGCTGGACGCTCCTGCGGGGCGCCGGCTGGCGTTTTGGCGTGAGACGTCAGATTCTAGAGTGTATTGCGACAAGTGCATTGGCGCGAAGTGGCGGGGTCATCCTGACTCGCGAGGGCCATCCGCCCCGAAGATGGACCAGCCCATCCGCTTGGCGAGTAACTCCAGGGCAAGGCGGCCCAAGTGCGAATTGCCGTTCTCGTCCAATCCGGGCGACCATACGGCAATCGATGCCTTGCCGGGGGCGATCACTAGGATGCCGCCGCCGACGCCGCTCTTGCCAGGTAGGCCAACCCGGTAGGCGAACTCGCCGGAGCCGTCATAATGGCCGCAGGTCAGCATCAGCGCGTTGATACGGCGCGCGCGCTCGGGTGAGACAACGGACAATCCGGTCGTCGGATTACGCCCGGCGTGGGCGAGATAGCGCCCAGCCATCGCCAGCTGGCGGCAGGACATGGCGATGGCGCAATGATGGAAATAGACGCCGAGCGTGAAATCGACGGGATTGTCGAGCATGCCGAAGGACTTCATGTAATTGGCCAGCGCGACGTTGCGAAAGCCGGTCCGCTTCTCTGATTCCGCCACCGCGTTGTCGATGAATATCGTGGTGTCATGCGCGACGAACTGCAGGAAGCGCAGGATTTCGCCGAGCGCCTCTCGCGGCTGATGCCCGGAGAGGATGACATCCGTCACCGCTATGGCGCCGGCGTTGATAAACGGATTGCGCGGCCTGCCCCGCTCATATTCGAGTTGCACGATCGAATTGAACGGATTGCCCGAAGGCTCGCGTCCAACGCGGCGCCACAGCCGGTCACCGACCATGCCGAGCGCAAGTGTCAGCGTGAAGACTTTTGAAATGCTTTGGATTGAAAACGGCGTGTCCGCGTCGCCGGCGGCGGCGATATGGCCGTCGGCGTCGATCGCCGCGATGCCGAAAGCGCCCGCGTCGATGCGCGCAAGTTCGGGAATATAGTTCGCGACTTCACCGCGATCCGGCCGCCCCGCCATTTCGGCGGCGATCTCGTGCACGGCGGCGTCCAGATCAGACACGGCTACCCCCGGCTCGATGCCGCCGATTGATCTGACTCTTAACCCATCGCGCCGTGGCCCGGACATTGCGTGGCGCGGGACCTGTTCTGGATATTTCCTTCTGCCAGACCCTTCCGGCAGTGTGGCTTTGTTGCTTTCGGATGTAGACTCGCGAACATTTTGTGCTATAAAAACAAATCGCATGCAAGAAATGGGCCGACAATGAGCCTCCAACCTTTGACGGTCTCCTGGTCCACGTTTGAGGGTTGCACGTAGACATGGCGTTGATCTCTAAGCTTGTTATGCGGCAGAGCCAGTCCTTGGTGATGACGCCACAGCTGTTGCAAGCCATCAAGCTTTTGCAATTTTCCAATCTTGAACTGACCGCCTTCGTCGAGCAAGAGCTCGAACGCAACCCCTTGCTCGAACGTGCCGAGGACGCGCCTGACCCGGAAAGCCATACCGCCGACACGGCCTCTTCCAGCGATATGGATCAGGGGGAGGCTTTTGGCAGCGAGGACTTCCACGAAAGAACCGAGACCGAGTGGAGTTCGGAGGCTCTGGCAACCGATCGCGGCGCCCTAGAAGCAAGCCTCGGCACCGAGCTCTCGAATAGTTTCGATGACGGCCAGCCAGCGACCCCAGGTGAACCGAGTTTGGAGCCGGACGCATCGGGCCTTTCCGCGACCTCCTGGTCCGGGCCCTCAAGCGGCGGCGGCGACGGAGAGGCGGCAAATCTCGAAGCCTATGTAGCGGCGCAGATTAGTCTCAAGGACCATTTGGAAGCGCAATTGACCCTCGCCACCACCGACCCCGGCGGCCGGTTGATCGGGCAGATCTTGATCGACTCGATCGACGAAAATGGCTATTTTAGAGATTCTCTCGCTGAGATAGCCGAGCGCCTTCATGCACCACTCGAACGGGTGGAAGCCATACTGCGCCTCATCCAAGGGTTTGATCCTTCTGGTGTTGGCGCCCGTGATCTCGCTGAATGTCTCGCGATCCAATTGCGCGAGCGCGACCGGTTCGACCCGGTTATGCAAGCGCTCATCGGCCATCTGGACTTTCTCGGCAAACGCGATTTCACCGCGCTGCGCAAAATTTGCGATGTCGAGGAAGAGGATATTCTCGACATGCTGAGCGAGATCAGGCAGCTCGATCCCAAGCCGGGACGTGCCTACAGCGGCGGCTCGATCGAGCCCGTTTTCCCCGATGTCATCGTGCGGCCGCTTGCCGACGGCTCTTGGCATGTCGAGCTCAATACGGAGGTGCTTCCGCGCATTCTGGTCAATCACAGCTATGTGACGCGAGTCGGCAAGGGGAAGGGGAAAGAGGCCGAGCGGAGTTTCATCTCGGCTTGCCGGCAATCCGCGAACTGGCTGACGAAGAGTCTCGAACAAAGAGCGCGCACGATACTGAAAGTTTCCAGCGAAATCGTCCGCCAGCAAGATAGTTTCTTCGCACGCGGCGTCGAATATTTGCGGCCGCTCGATCTCAAGACGATCGCGGAAGCCGTCGGCGTGCATGAGTCCACCGTGTCTCGTGTCACTTCAAACAAATATATGACGACTCCGCGCGGCATCTTCGAACTCAAATATTTTTTTACCGCCTCGATCGCCGCCCGCGATGGCGGTGATGCCCATTCGGCCGAATCCGTCCGATTCCGGATCAGGCAACTGATCGACAAGGAAAGCCCCGGGCAAATTCTATCCGATGATGCGATCGTCGCCCGGCTGAAGGCCGTCAATGTCGACATAGCGAGGCGCACGGTCGCCAAATATCGCGAAAGCCTCAAAATCCCTTCCTCCGTGGAACGCCGGCGGGAGAAAGCGAGGAGCTGATCTTGACCAGGGCAAATGGTGTTGCAACCATGCGCTCCTTTTCAGTTTTGCCGTAAAATTTTGTCCCGAAAGTAGATCAGTTCGTTCAATCATGACAGGCTCCGGTCTTTAAATCCGGGTTGTTCCTTTTCGATCATGCAATTCATCTGTGGGGCAAAAGCTCTGGCGCCGTGCTTGCTCCTGACGGGCCCGCTGTTTGGCGTATGATCCCAGCGGTGACTTCCATTAAAATAAGGAGGTTGAGCGCATAATATTTTCAACTTGCAAGGATCATGACTTATAAGAGGCAGCAGCAGGAACGGCCGAGCCAAGACGGAATGCGAGAGCAAGTTCATTGAACCATTGACACAATTTGGAGAGCCTCCTAACCCTTCGATTATTTGTCCCCCGGTCACGGCCGGCGCGCCACAAAGGCGTCCTCCCGGCCCCGCCCAGGGCAAACAGACACCGGCTCCGCTTATGGTTTATGTCTCGAATTTTCACTCCCCTCTTCCCTTTGAGGGTAGCAAGAGCGATAGTTCGAAGCCGGAAACACGGCCGTTCCTCCCGGCCTGTGGGAAAACAATGCGCCGGCCACATTCTGCACCGGCAACACCGGTCGCCGCGCGCCGCGGAGAGGTATTGGAGAGTAATTAATGACTTTGCGCGTCTCGGGAAAGAATTTGGACATTGGCTTGGCTTTTCGCACGCATATTGAAACGCGAATCGATTCCGCGTTAGCAAAACACCGGGCGGGGCTGGTCGCCGGTCATGTCACGGTTGAACCGGAGGGGACGGGATTCCGGGCCGATTGCACCTTGCATTTGAGTTCCGGTGCAACGCTGCAGGCGGATGCCAAGGCGCAGGAACCCTATGCCAGCTTTAATCGGGCCGCCGACCTGATTGAAAAACAAATCCGGCGCCATCGCGAGCGGCTCATGGATCATCACGCCGGCGCCGCAGCTGATAGCAGGACCCTCATCGGGCAGCCCCCGCTCGAGGAGGCTCCCAAGGCCGATCGGAAGCCCTCGCCTGCCGATCCTGGAAAGTCACCGGATTTGCATCCGGCCGTCATCGCGGAGCCATCATCTGGGTTCAGGGAAATGACTGTTTCCAGGGCCGCGATCGAGCTCGATTCGACCAACGCCACGGTTGTGGTCTTTCGTCGCGCTTCCGACGGGCGTACGAATGTCGTATACCGCCGCCCCGACGGAAACATTGGCTGGATTGACCCCGGCCGGGAATGAAAGTGCTAAGGCAAGCGAGGATGGCCCGCTGCCTGGTCTCGCTCCGCGGCCATCCACAGTTTTGTCCCCACAGCGGACCTCGACCGGATTGCTTCAAACCATGCTGCTGACCGATTTGATCACCCCCGAGGCGGTTGTCCCCTCGCTCAAGGTGAACACGAAGAAACACGCGCTTCAAGAGCTGAGCGACCGGGCCGGGTTGATTTCCGGCCTTGCGGCGCGGGAAATCTTTGACGCTCTTCTCCAGCGTGAGCGACTTGGATCGACTGGAATCGGCGAAGGGATCGCCATTCCTCATGGAAAGCTCGCCAAGGCGGAAACGATCTTCGGGATTTTCGCGAGGCTTGCCCGCCCGATCGATTTTCATTCCCTCGATGGCGCGCCGGTCGATCTCATTTGTCTTTTGATCGCTCCGGAAACGGCTGGCGCCGACCATTTGAAAGCGCTGGCGCGAATGGCGCGCGTGCTACGTGACTCAAGGGTGACAGCTAAACTTCGCGCCGCGCGCGACGTCAGCGCTCTTTACGCTGTGTTAACCGGCGAGACAGCCTCTCATGCGGCGTAACGCGGTTGTCCTCCGTTCCTGAGCGCTTCCCGATCAGATTCAAAGAGTTGGAGCATGTCGGAATCGAAAATGCCGGGCGACATTCCCGGAATATGCTCTTGGACTTGCCTGGCGCATGTAACGTCTTGACTCCGTGGCTCAAAATAGCGAGTTTCCGCCCTCCCTGAATCCGCATCGGCCGAAAATGTGGAAGATGATCGGCGTTGAATCAACGCGCGAATTCCCGAAAATTGGCAAACACATCCGGCAGCAATGCGCACCTATCTCGACTTTGAAAAACCGGTTGCCGAACTTGAAGCCAAGGTCTTGGAGTTGCGCGTGCTCGCGGCGAAGGGCGACGCCGTTGCCATTGGCGAGGAACTGTCGCGTCTCGAAGCCAAGGCCGAAAGGGCGCTTGCCGATCTTTACGCCAATCTGACACCCTGGCAGAAGACACAAGTCGCGCGGCACCCGCAGCGGCCGCATTTTTGCGACTGTGTCAAGGCGCTCCTTCGTGATTTCACGCCGCTCTCGGGCGACCGGCAATTTGGCGAGGACCCTGCGATCGTCGGCGGTTTCGGCTGGTTTCGCGGCCGTTCGATCTGCATCCTGGGCCAAGAAAAAGGCTCCGACACCGAAGCGCGAATCAAGCATAATTTCGGCATGGCGCGGCCGGAAGGCTATCGCAAGGCCGTGCGCCTCATGCAGCTTGCCGACCGTTTCGGTTTGCCTGTCGTTACTCTGGTCGATACCGCCGGAGCGTTTCCCGGCGTGGACGCGGAAGAACGCGGTCAGGCCGAAGCGATCGCGCGGGCGACCGACGCTTCGCTTTCTCTGGGCGTGCCAAGCATCTCCGTCATTCTCGGCGAAGGCGGCTCCGGCGGCGCCATAGCGATCGCGAGCTGCAACCGCGTCTTGATGCTTGAACATGCGATCTACACCGTTGCCTCGCCGGAAGCCTCGGCATCGATCCTTTGGCGCGATTCTTCACGCGCCGAAGACGCCGCGACGAATATGAAAATAACCGCCCAAGATCTCCTCAAATTCGGCATCATCGACTCCATCGTTGTGGAGCCGGTGGGCGGCGCCCATCGCGATCCGGACTCGGCGATCAACGCCGTGGGCGATGCCATTGCCGCGGCTTTGGAGGAATTTTGGGGCATGTCACCCGCCGAGCTCAGAGCCTCGCGAACCGCGAAATTCTTGAATATCGGACGCAAAATATAAGCCGCGCCTGAAAGCTATTCGACGCCAGCAAGCTTACTGGTGAGATAAATTCGGTTCATGAGGCGCAGCTCGCCGGGGCCTCCTGGACTTGCCGGGGCGGATTTGTCCTGTGTCATCCTCACCATCGTTTTCATGTTGTAAAATAAAACAATCGCCACATCCTCGGCGGTTGTCCTTTCTAGCCTTGGTGCCTTGAGCAACAGGGTATTAGCGATGCGATTTAGCACCTGATTCCGAAACTCATGGCGCATGCCGGACCACTCCGACCGTGCGTCCAGCAACGCGATGAGTGCTTTGGTCTCGTCACGGATTCTCGCCATAAAATTCACCAGAAGATCGGCCAGCTCGTCTATGGAAACGGAGAGGGCACTGGCGTCAATCTCATCGCATTCGGCGTCGAGCAACTCCGAATAGCGCTGCAACAGCGCCTCGCCCAAAACCTCTTTGCTCGGAAAGAAGCGATAAAGCGAGCCGATATTTGTTTCGGCCTGTGCCGCGATCTCAGCCATCGTGGCCGCATCAAAGCCCCGCTCCTGAATGACTTGAGCGGCGGCAGTCATGAGAGTTGCAACACGCTCCCGCCCCACGCTGCGCTGCGGCAACAATGCTGGGCGATACCGGTTCGGCTTTGCTACTGGCGTCTCGGGCATGCGCAACTTATCCAATAACGTTATGTTCAGGCCCACTAATTTAAGCTTGTCCTCAAATAGACATTATGTTTGAGTATATCCTCAAACATAAAATCAAGGATTTTTCAAATGCTCGATCTCTTAGCCGCCAAAACGGCCCTTATCCTTGTCGATCTTCAGCAAGGTATCGTTTTGAGACCGTCACTCGCCCCGCGCTCCGGCACTGAGGCGGCCGCGACAGCAGCCAAACTTGCCGAGCAGTTCCGCGCCGCAGGCTCGCCTGTCATTTTGGTCAATGTGTCCTTCGCGCCGGATTTCGGCGACGGTTTGAAGCAACCTGTGGACATGCCATTTTCGCTTCCCGAGGGCGGGTTCCCATCGAACTTCAGCCATCTGGTCGAGGGCCTCGCGCATCCATCGGATATTCTTGTGACCAAACACCAATGGGGCGCATTTTACGGCACCGATCTTGATGTGCAGCTTCGCCGCCGAGGGGTACAAACGGTCGTGATCGGTGGCATCGCCACCAATATCGGCGTCGAATCCACCGCACGCCAGGCTTACGAATATGGCTATGAAGTCGTGATTGCCGAGGATGCGACAACCAGCAGGACGGCTGAGATGCACAGCTTCGCTGTGACCGTGATCTTTCCGCTGCTAAGCCGCGTGGTGAAGGCTGCTGACATCGATCTGAAGCATTGATGAGCCGTGCGATGCCGGTACCTCGCACCCTGCTTGCAGGGCTGTCGCCGCTGGTTCAATGGGCCACGCTCGTGGCGCTCTCCATTGTCGCGGCAACCATCTTTGAATGGTTACGGCTGCCGGCGGCCCGAATGCTCGGGCCAATGGTGGCGGGGATCATCCTTGAAAGCTGCGGCGGCTCGGTACGAATTCCCCGCTCGCTCATGAACTTTGCGCAAGCGGTGATCGGCTGCCTGATCGCGCGCTCGTTTACACCTGAAACCTTCGCTGCGTTCGGAAAGCAGTGGCCGCTATTTTTGGGTGTGGTCGCCATGATCCTGATCGCCAGCACGACCCTCGGCTTTGCGATCAGCGAACTTCGCATCATGCAAGGCACAACGGCGATATGGGGCCTGCTGCCCGGTGCCGCGTCCGTCATGATCCTAATGGCCGATGCCTTCGGCGCGGATGTGGGCCTGGTGGCGTTCATGCAATATCTGCGCGTGGTCTTCGTCGCCATCACGGCCTCGCTCATTGCCCGCTTCTGGGTCCATATCCCTGCGGGTGCAAGCCAAAGCATGGATTGGTTCCCGCCCGTGGCCTGGTTGCCGTTCGGCGGCACGCTGCTGATTATTGCTGTCAGTTTCCTTGCTACCTTTTTCCCGAGAATCCCGGCCGGCGTTCTCATCGCGGCCATGCTCATCGGCGGCGTACTCCATACGGGCGGCTATGCCGTGATTGAACTGCCGCCCTGGCTGCTCGCCATCGGCTACGCCTTTCTTGGCTGGCGGACGGGCCTATACTTCACCCGTGATGTGCTAGCCGCCGCGGCGCGCGCGCTGCCCCAATGCGTTCTTTCCATCGTGTCGATTATCCTGTTTTGTGCCGGAATGGCGGCGCTCCTTGTGCGCATTCTCGGCATTGATCCGTTCACAGCCTACCTCGCCACTAGCCCCGGCGGCATGGATTCCGTGGCGATTATCGCGGCATCGACCAAGGTAGACATGCCATTTGTGATGGTGCTGCAAAGCGTCCGCTTCCTGCTGATCCTGATCGCCGGACCGCCGCTTTCGCGCCTCGTCGCTGGCCTTGCCAGCGGCGTTGAAGGCCAGCCGCCTGACCGCGTAAGTCGGGAAGCAGGACGCCGTGGGGCAGAGGATGACATCGGCGATCTCGACTGACCCGATATTGTTCGCAATAAAAAATCAGAGTTAATTCTCTAATCCAACTTTTTGAATTCGAGCATTACCTTTTCGATCACGCGAACCTCCGTGTGGCGCGAACGCTCTACCTGCGGGAAAAATCCGCTACAACCATTTGTTCGCCGGCTTTAAAACTTCATTTAGCCATTAACTATGCTGTAGAATGTGTCGGATTGAACCAAGGTTTCGGTAACCTTCCCACAAGGATACCGGCTGTAGACTCGTAACACATGTCGCCATGACCATTAGCTCAGCGGGCAAAAATACCATGCGGCGCGACCCTTCCATGAAAAGGCTTCTGGCCTTATGTTTGATTGCCCTGACGGGCGGCCTTTTGTCCGGCTGCGAGGAGTCTGGCCTCTCTCCCTTAACCTCCACCCGCGCGCAGACGCCGATTCCGCCCAAGACGGTCGCCGCGATGGAGGCGCTTGGGAGTTCAGCGAACGCGCCGGTGCTGATTCGCAGCTATAAAAAGGAAGCGGAATTCGAAATCTGGAAGATGAAGGCGGATGGGCGTTACGCCTATTTGAAATCCTTCCCGATGTGCCGCTGGTCGGGACAGCTCGGGCCCAAGGTGCGAGAGGGCGACCGCCAGGTGCCGGAAGGTTTTTATTCGATCACGCCGGCGAAGATGAACCCAAATTCTGCCTATTATCTCTCCTTCGATGTCGGTTATCCCAATGCCTATGACCGTGCCCTGGGACATACCGGCGCCTCGATCATGGTGCATGGCATTTGTTCCTCGGCCGGCTGCTTTTCCATGACCGACGCGCAGATCGCCGAGATCTATGCCATCGCGCGGGAGGCGTTCGCCGGCGGCCAGCATGCCATCCAGATGCAGTCCTATCCGTTCCACATGACTGCTGACAATCTCGCGAAATACAGGCTCGATCCGAATATCGGTTTCTGGAATCAATTGAAGGAAGGTTCCGACAATTTCGAAGTGACCAAGCAGGACGTCGCCGTCGGCGTCTGCAGCAAGCATTATGTTTTCAATGCGGTTCCCGCCGATGGGTCGCATTTCGAGGCCTCCGCCGCCTGTCCTCCGCTCAAGCGCAACGACGATTCGCAAGCCGAAGTCGTGGCCAAGCAGAAGAAGGACGAGGCAAAAATCGCCGAACTCGCCGCCGAAGGCGTGCGACCGATCCATACGGTCTATATCGATGGCGGCCAGCATCCGGATTTCGCGTCGTTGGCGAGCTATGCCAGCCGCCCCGAGGCGCTGGCAAAGGGGCCCGTCGATGTTGCCATAACCGAAGGCAAAGCGAAAAAGACCAAGGTGGCGGCCGCCGACAAGCCCGTCGTCAAGTCAAGTGCAATAAAAGCAGCCGCCAATTCCACCCCAAGCACCAACCCCAAGCCGGCTGATTCGGTAACTATGGCCGACGCCGCGCCCGACACCACAGCGAACAAGAAGCAGCAGAACGCGTCTTGGTTCGATGGACTGTGGGGAGCGAAACCATCTCAAGCGAAAGCCGAACCCCAGTCACCGGTCGAAACACCGGCTGCCGCCGCGACCGCACCAACAGTTCCGCCGCAGGCCCAGGTTCCTTTGCCGCCGAGGCGCAATGAAGCCGCCTCGGCCACACCCAAGCCGCGAGACTCCAACAACAGCAAGCCGCCGGAGAATTCCGTTGCGGTCCCGGCGCCCGCCAAACCGCAAGCTTCATTGTCTCCAGCGGACAGCGCAACCAAAATGGCCGCGATGCCGCACGGCGGGGTGTCCACCGTCGCGCAAGCCGATCATTAGAGAAGGACCCGCATTATCGGGCTAAGATGCCTTCCTCTCGAATATGCCTCACTCGCCACGAGGAACATAGATTAGGCTTATCCGAAAAGTTAACTCGCGCGGCGCCTCGGTGATGCCCGCGACGGGAACGAGTGTCACCTGTGCGGAGAGGACATCACCCGGGAAACGGCTGCCGGGCTGCGCCGAACGCGGAGACCGTAAAGCGGATTAGATGGGTTATTGGGATCTCCATAGATTGCTGGAAACGTCAGCCTTCCTTGCGAATCCCAATCCCAATAAGGCCGTGCGAAAGTGTCATCGTTGATCAGCTTGCAGAGAATGCATTCGCGAAAATAAAGGAACGCGCGATGCCAAGAAAAAATTGCCAGCTTCCGTTGATTTGCTCGCCTTCGCGGCCGTGGCCGCCGCCCCAATCCCAGCAATGAATATGACGTTGGCGCAACCAGCCGCGCGGGCAGTCACCCCGAAGGCCGGAGAGGAGCCGGAATGGCATTGTCACAGGGGAGCAAATGGGACGCAGTTTCTCTTGGTATCCACACGCTCATGATTTTGCGGGCAAAAGGAATAAGGGAAAAATGCGGGTTTGCATGGTGGGGGAGGTAGGACTCGAACCTACGAAGGCGTAGCCAGCGGATTTACAGTCCGCCCCCTTTGCCACTCGGGACACTCCCCCAACACCCAAAAGCGATGGGCGCACGCGCTTATGCGAACCGGGCTTGCCGCTGTCAACCCAAAACACCCGCGAAAATCTCCGCGTGACACAGAGCGATCATGATCAGGCGTTGCGCAGTCAAGTTTGCCGTGACAGGAAGGCTGATCTTGCAAAAGTCCTGGACGATTAAGCTTGACCCGAGATAAATCGAAACGCTTTGGCGCGAGGACCGGCACATCCGGCAAAGCTAAAAAAACACCGGGGGCAGCACCCCGGCAACCAGCCACGCCCGCAAAAGGGTGGCACACGAACCCGGAGCCGCATCCGGTCCGTCCAGGCACAAGCGCACCAAGCCTCGCACCCAGGCCGGCTTTCCGGCGCCCGGCCACCAATCTGATCGTTCTTTACGGCTTTCACGCCGTACGCGAGGCCTTGCGCGCCAGAAGGCGAAAACTGCTTGATCTCTATGCCACGGAAGCCGCCGCCCGGAGGCTCGAAGGCGAAATCGCCAGCGCCGGCCTTTGCCCCCATAGCGTCACCGCCGACGACCTTGCCCGGCGTCTTGGCGCAAGCGCGGTGCATCAAGGGGTCATGCTCGAAGCCCTCCCATTGGAGCCTCTCGATCTCTCCGACATCGTATCGCAAAGCGGCATCGTCATCGTGCTCGATCAGATTACCGACCCGCACAATCTTGGTGCAATCCTGCGCACCGCGGCAGCCTTCGGCGTCGATGCCTTGGTCATGACGGAACGCCATGCCCCGGAACCTGCGGGCGTTGCCGCGAAAGCTGCGTCCGGCGGTCTCGAACATGTCGCGATCGTCAGAGTGGTTAATCTCGCCCGCGCGCTCGAAGAACTAGGCGACATGGGTTATCTGCGCCTCGGCCTCGATTCGGAAGCGGAAAGAAGCTTGGCAAAAGTACCATTGCGGCGGCCACTCGCGCTTGTGCTCGGCGGCGAAGGCAAGGGGCTTCGCCGCCTCAGCCGGGAGAATTGCGACTTTTTGGTGCGTCTCGATATGCCCGGTGCGATCAAGAGCCTCAATGTCTCCAATGCCTGCTCTGTGGCGCTAACCCTCTTGCATGCCGGTTTGGCAGGCGAGAGCACCATCTAAAAAGCTGTAGATTCTTGGGAGTGATAGCTCTGCTATCTCTTGCCGCTCTCATCCCGGGGGCGGGCGGCAAAAGTCCAGGGCCGCCACCAGCGCGCGTGGCCGGGCGGCGCCTCAGGCACCGGGTCGAACCCGGCGGTGCCCCAGGAGTGGCAGCGGCAAAAGCGGGCGACACCCATCGCGCCTCCCGCCCAAAGCCCATGCCGCGCGATCGCCTCATCCATATAGGCCGAGCAGGTTGGCAAGTGCCGGCAATGAGCGCCAACGATCGATGACAGCGTGAGCTGATAGGCACGAATGACAAAATGCGCCGCGAAGCGGCCGCTATGAGACAAAACTTGCATATGTCTTGACATCATACAGATCATAATTGTCGGAACCTGTGGCAGATATACACTGGCAGGACGGGATACGACAGCTCATAATGATCAAGATTTTCATTGCCTCAAAGTTCGGGCGGCCATCATGTCTATTGCACAACGCTTGTCTATCACCGGTTACATTGTGATCGCCGCTTCCACAGCCGCCAGCGCAGCGGATCTCGTATCCGCCCCCCCCGCCCCGGTCGAAGGCTGGACGATTACCCTTGGGGCCGGCCCCGAGGTTTTCACGTCCTTTCCAGGAGCGAAAAGCGTATCGATTTGGCCGACCGGTTATATTTCCTACCGCCGTCCGGGCGACCCCGAGCCATTTGTTTCTCCCGACGACGGTTTAGGCATCGCGCTTCTAAACCTCCCTTGGATCAAGGCTGGCCCAGTTGCACGCTTTATCTCGCAGCGCACGCTCAGCGGCGGCGTTGGGACCCTCGGCAACAACGACAGCTTCTTTGGCCTGCATAATGTCGGCTTCACGGCCGAGCTGGGCGGCTTTCTGGAACTCTGGCCAACCGACTTCTTCCGCGCCCGCTTGG
This sequence comes from uncultured Methylocapsa sp., assembly GCA_964440215.1. GTDB lineage: Bacteria > Pseudomonadota > Alphaproteobacteria > Rhizobiales > Beijerinckiaceae > Methylocapsa. The sequence continues at coordinate 25,190 of CAYTRB010000005.1, read as the reverse complement.
AGGCGCGCCAAGGGATCAGCGGCGCCGAGGGTTTCGATGCCAATGTCGAACTCGATGTCGTCAAGCGAATTGACGCTTTCACATTTGCGGCCGGGCCGCGCTTCCAATTCGGCGATGATCCGTTCATGAGCGCCTATTTCTCGGTCTCACCGGCGGAAGCGCTCTTGAACGGCCATGTCTATCCCTATCAAGCCACGGGCGGCCTTGCTGCGGTGGGCGGCTTTGGCTCGATCAAATATCAGTTCACGCCAGCGTGGAGCGCGACGATTTTCGGCGGCCTTAATCGCTATGTCAGCAGCGCCGGAGGAAGCCCGATCCCCAATCGGATAGGCTCGCTGAACGATATCAACGCCGGTGCGCTTGTCGCCTATACGTTCAACTGGAATTGGTTCTGATCTCACCACTGCGCGGGCTAGATTGTGAGGAATTCGCCAAACCCGCTTCCTCCCGGGCACGGGCGACGGTTTCAATCTGGTCGACGCAATCCACCGTCGCGTCGAAGGTGAGCAGGGTTGAGGCGTGCCGGGCCTTGAAATCGCGCACCGGCTCGAGAATTGCTACATCAGACCATCTGCCACTTGGAGGGGAGCCATTTTCCTTGAGCATGGCGCGCACCTGATCGCGCAGCGCCCGCAATTCCGGTCCCGTCGAGCCGATAATATGACGAGCCATGATCGAAGCCGCCGCTTGACCGAGGGCGCAAGCCTTCACATCATGAGCGAAATCCACGACTTGGCCATCCGCCATGACGAGATCGACGATAACCGTTGAACCGCACAGTTTCGAATAGGCTTTTGCGGTTGCATCCGGGGCCGCGAGCCGCCCCTGACGCGGAATATTTCCCGCTAGATCGAGGATCTGGTGATTATATAGGTCGGGGAACATCGCTTCGCTTGGCATAAAGGACCAGATGACGGTGCCACACACATACTATATAGGAAAGCAGGGTTTGGCGAACGAGATCTGGCAAATTTCCAGGCAAAACTCCCCGGACAACCGTCCGTCCGGTGCTCTTTCCAAAGGAGCAAGGCCAGGGACGCTCATTCAAACTTTAATGGAGGCGCCACATGGATGCCGTGGTTAAGTCCTTGCTTGAACGTCCACAACCGCAGCCCAACACGATACTGCCCGTCCGCCCGACGCGTGAGGAAGCCGAGGCGGCCGTGCGGGTTCTTTTGCGCTGGACTGGCGACGATCCCACCCGCGAAGGTCTGCGCGACACACCAAAGCGAGTCGTTAAAGCCTTTGAAGAATTCTTTTCCGGCTATCAAGATGACGCAACGAGCGTGCTCTCTCGTGTCTTCGAAGAAGTCCATGGCTATGACGATGTGGTTCTCGTCCGCGACATCCCGTTTTCGTCGCACTGCGAGCATCATATGGTGCCTTTCTTCGGTATGGCGCATGTTGCCTACTACCCGTCCGAGACCGGCGTCGTCGGGCTTTCCAAGCTCGCGAGACTCGTCGATGTCTACGCCAAACGCCTGCAAACGCAGGAGGCGTTGACCGCGCAGATTATTGTCGCGATCGATAGGCATCTGCGGCCGCGCGGCTGCGCCGTCATGATCGAGGCGGAGCATCTGTGCATGTCCATGCGCGGCGTTCGCAAACATGGCGCAGATACCGTCACGACGCAATTTACCGGCATCTTTCGCGATGATCCTGCCGAGCAAATCCGCTTCTTGACAATGCTGCGCAGCAGCAAGTGAAGATCGCACCACCGCACCGATAACCGCTTGAACGTGATTCCAAAAAATGTAGTGTTTTTGGGTATGGTCATAAGACAAAACAAAGACATAGAGACCTTGCACGATTCATCGTGAAGCAATCTGGTCTCGCCTATCCGGGATGACCCTGGACCGGATCCGATGTCCGGCCCAGACCTCATTGGCACTCATTGAGCGGACCAGAACGAGAGTGCGCAAGCAGCAGTAAAGCGGCCTCAGGCTATATGTCCGAGAGATGAAGCATGAATACTTCGGCTTCTCCTGAGGCCAACTCCGCCTCTAAGAACGAATTGGAAGAAGGACGTGCTTTCACGCCGCGCTTCGATGCCGATGGCTTGATCGTCTGCGTAACGAAGGATGCGCGTGATGGGCAAATCCTCATGCTCGCCTATATGAACGCGGAAGCCTTGCGCCTAACCATCGAAACTGGCGTGGCACATTATTGGTCGCGATCACGCAAGACGCTCTGGCGTAAGGGCGATACTTCCGGCCAGGTTCAAAAAGTCACGGAAATCAGAACCGATTGCGATCAAGACGCCCTGCTTATGACGGTCGAACCCGGCGGCGACGGCAACGCTTGCCACACTGGCCGCCGTTCCTGCTTCTACCGTAAGATTGCGCTTGGCAGCGGTCCAGCTGCTCTTGTTTCCGACTAGGACAATTCCAATTTCTTGAAGTGAGTGGATAAAACAGCTGGCGCGAAGGGGATAGATCTTGAATAGGCTCCAAGGAATGGCGCGCCCTGAGAGTGATCGCGCTGCCGGGCCAGAAATTTTTTGAGCATGATCTGCGTCCGGAATGCCAGGTTCACGATAAAAATTATGTGAAGCGAAACACCTTGGATGGGCCTCGCGCCTTAATAAGTTTCGCGCTTTGGTTCTGAATACTCACCCTGTTCAAGATTTTTCAATCAAGACGGCAAACAATCAGAAACAAGGTCGCATGTTCATGACCAAGCCCGAGGATCCCTTGGCAAAGCCGCCAAGTCATGATCGTTCAAGCCAAGGTGCTTACGCGAGGACTGGACAATTGAACAAGATGCCACCGTTGTACCGTAAGAGCCTGAACGGCTCCGACGAAATCCAGCAGGCCGAGTATGCCGTCGAAACAGTTCCACGCAGGCCAGCGATCGGACTAGCGCTTGGGGCTGGCGCCGCACGCGGCTGGTCGCATATCGGGGTCATACTCGAACTCAACGCACAAGGGATTTATCCTGATGTCGTCGCCGGCACCTCCATCGGCGCCGTGGTCGGCGGCTCCTATGCCGCCGGAAAGCTCAAGGAGATGGAGCATTTTGCCCGCAATTTGACGAAGAAGCGCGTCTTGAGCATGATGGATGTGTCTTTTTCGGGTGTGAGCTTTCTTGGCGGCGAACGGCTCCGGCGCGAACTTGAACGAGAATTTTCTGACCGCAGCTTCGAAGACCTCGACAAAGGCTTTGCCACTGTCGCGACTGAATTTGGCACCGGGCATGAAATTTGGCTGACCAAGGGCAAAGTCGCGGACGCCATCCGGGCGTCCTACGCCCTTCCCGGTATTTTTGAACCTGTTATGATCAATGGTCGCTGGCTGTTCGACGGTGCCCTCGTCAATCCGATTCCTGTTACCCTTTGCCGGGCGCTTGGCGCGGAGGTGGTCATCGCCGTCAATTTGGTCAGTGACACAACTTTTCGCGGAACCGTCATCCACGATCCTTTGTCGATAGAACCAACACTCGAAAAATATAATTTCGGCGCACAGGGCGCGGGACGCACACTGAGCGCCCGCATTTTCGGTGGAATGGGCGGCAATCTGCGCCGTCTCTTCGGCAAACGGGAAGACGGCGCCCCAGGGATTGCGAACGCCATGATGGATGCATTCAATATCGCGCAGGGCAGGATTTCGCGCTCTCGCCTCGCCGGCGACCCCCCCGATGTTCTCATCAACGCGCGGCTCGGCAAAGTCGGGCTTTTTGATTTTCACCGCGCCGACGAACTCATCGCGATTGGCCGCGAGGCCACCCGCCGGGCCCTCCCGGAGATCGCTAATGACATAGCGGCGCTTCCTTCGGAAAGCACGTTCGCGCAGCGATGAGATCTGCCTGGAGAGCCCTACCCGATCACGTGGAATCACGTGATCGAAACGGAATCGCTCGTCTTCAAAGACTTGCGGAATGTCAGAATCAAAAAAGCCGATCCAACTTTTTCAGGACATACAGAATCAGGCGGTGGCGATATATTCGCGCAACGCCTGATGCTCATGTTCCAATTGCTCAAGCCGATATTTGACCACGTCGCCGATCGACACAATGCCAACCAGTCTCTCGTCGGCGATGACAGGGAGATGGCGGCAGCGCCGGAGGGTCATTTTTTCCATTGCCCTATCAACGCATTCGTCCTCATGCGTCGTCACGACCGGCGTCGTCATATGTTTTGAGACGGCATTGTCGAGCGCGGCAGCGCCAGCCGTGCCAACCGCATGAAGGATATCGCGTTCCGATAACATTCCAAGGACGCGGCCTTGCGCATCGGCAACGACGGCCGCGCCAATATTCCGCGCCGTCAAAAGTGCGGCGACCTCGGCCAACGTTCTGTGTGGCTGGGTGGTGACAATATCCTTTCCCTTGGCCGCGAGAATACGTGCAACAGTCATAGTTCCCTCCCTAAAGCTTCTCTTGATTTTTCTTAGCCATCCACGTTCCTTCCCATCCCTTCCCAACGATTGGGAACCGGACTTCAGCGTAGCGGCAAATTGTCGCACTAGAATGCGCCTGTTGCGCGCTCCGCGCAATAGGTTCATCGCATGAATAACGTTCTGGCTTCGTATCGTGGCACACCACGAGCTTGATAATAGCCGACGTTCAGGGGGGAAGCTGAAATGAAAACGGCTACCCGCTGGCCGTTTTTGGGACCCTATGGGCTTGTCTTAGGCAAGGCAGATTATCATGGCGCGCCAGGCTCAGGCGTGCCCAGCTTCCGATGATAAATGCCCGAGGTCGATGCCAGCCCTGCGGAGCGCCCGTTCATATTTCGAATTCAAGGCGGGATCGAAGATAAGGGAGGGATCCGCAGGACAATTGAGCCAGCCATTGTGCTGCATCTCGGCTTCGAGTTGACCCGCCGACCAACCCGCGTAGCCCAAGGCGAGGAGGGCTTGGCCTGGCCCTGATCCATTCGCGATCGCCCGCAAAATATCAATTGTCGCGGTCAAGGATACACCTCCTCCAATCGGCAAGGTGGAATTGTCGATCGAAAAATCATTGGAATGCAGAACAAAACCGCGGCTGGTATCGACGGGTCCGCCGTTCAGTACCAGCATGGAACTCGCCTCCGCCGGTAAGCGGATCGCATCGTCCGGACCGATCACTTTGAGTTGCACCAGAAGCTGCGGAAAATCGACCTTCTCCGCCGGGCGATTGACAATGATCCCCATAGCGCCCTCATCGGAATGGGCGCAGACGTAAATGACGGACCGGGCAAAGCGATCGTCCGACATCCCCGGCATCGCAATCAGCAATTGCCCGTCAAAATATCCCCTGTCACTTTGCCGGGAGGCCGTTGTAGACTTTCTTGATCCCATGTCCCGCGCCTTATGGAAGTCAAACGAAATTGAATCAATGCCAGTTGCGGCTTTCACGAATTCGACCTAAATTCGAGGCCTCGCCAGCCGAGGATTGGCCTATTTCCTTGCATCGGCAGCGTTCCTTGCAAATCTCTTTCCAGCCTTCAAATCACGTCTGGAGAAGTGTTCTCTTTTTGGCGTGTGCGAACCTTTTACTGCTTCTCTTTCCCGCAATCGTACACTGTGATCCTTACGCGAGCACCTGGGATTCGGGGCAGAAATCATCATTGCGGCTGATTGCCGCTGGCGGCGGACCAAAGCAAGGCTTCTATCGTGCGGGAGTCGAAATCCGCCTTGATCCGGGCGCCATAACCTATTGGCGCATGCCGGGCGGCGCCGGCGTACCCCCCGCATTTTCCTTCGAAGGCTCGGTCAATGCCGCCGACATTGAGGTTTCCTATCCGGCGCCAATGCGCTTAGACGAAGACGGGACCGAAGCTTTTGGCTACCGCGGCCGTGTGACCTTCCCTCTTCATGTCGTCCCTAAGGACGCGGCTCTCCCCGTGGTTTTGGCCGTACGGCTGTCCTATGCTGTTTGTGCCAGGATATGCCTCCCGGCCAAAGCCGAGGCGAGGCTTGCTCTCGATCCAAATCAAGACGTCAACGCCGCCAGTGCGGAAGCGACTGCCATCGCCGCCGCCGAAGCTGAAGTGCCGCTGCGTCTCACGCCCCAACAACGCGCTGCTAAAGTGGCAATCAATCAGGACATAACGGCGCCTACCCCCACTTGGCGCCTATCAACGCAGAGCGATGCCCAGGATCTTTTCGTGGAAGCCCCGCCAGGTTGGTATTTCGAGACGCGAAAATCGAACCGTCCGGACGAGTTCTTGATCATTGCCGTCGAACAGCCGCAAGCGAACAGCCAAACTAACAGCAAAGCGCCTGTCCCCGTAACCCTGACCTTGAAGAGTGATCGGCAAAGTTACGAGTTCGCGGTTGACCTCGATGCCGCATCCAATCCATGACGAAAGTTCAAGACAATCAGTTCGTAGCGAGCATAGTCTCAAGCACTTTTGCTCGCGGCGGCGGTTTCGCGTATCAAAAAGCCTTGTCGGCAGTAAGGAGCAACCATGGCGGTCCAGAGCGGAGATTCCCTCCCCCAGGCAAATTTTACGGTCATGACCGAAAGCGGCCCGGAAGTGCAAACAACCGATCAGCTTTTCCAGGACCGCAAAGTGGCGCTGTTCGGCGTGCCGGGGGCTTTCACCCCATTATGCGACAAAAGCCATCTGCCCGGTTTTCTCAGCAACATCGATGTCTTCAAGGCGCGAGGAATCGACACCATCGCCGTGACCAGCGTCAATGACGTTTTCGTCATGGATGCTTGGGCCAAACACGCCGGAGCCGAAGGCAAAATCATTTTCCTCGCCGACGGCAATGGGGATTTCGCCCGCGCGCTAGGGCTGACCCTCGATCTGACCGCTCGCGGGCTTGGGCTAAGATCGCAACGCTATGCGATGCTGGTCGACAACGGCGTCATTCGCAAACTCAACGTCGAAACAGCAGCTGGCAAGGTCGAAACTTCGAGCGCGGAGACTTTGTTGAAACAGCTATAGTCCACTCGTGCTCATCGCGGCATGGGGCGGCCTATGGCGGATTATGGCGCTCCATCGCCGCTCCGGCGTGGCCGCGCCGCCCCAGCCATGTTACCGAGGCGAATGCACCAAGCCACGAACCCATTGCCGCAAACATGACGTAAACGGCGTGTTCCGTATAGCTGATGACTGCAAAAGCGGACAGAAGATACCAGATGGCACTCCAATTCGCGGCCCAAACACGCCGTCTGCCGGTAACGGCGGCATTGAAGAATACGTAAGCCGAATCTGTCGCCGCAGTGGAGGCGAGCACGCCCATTGCGATGAGCGGGTTTATTTGGAGAATCATGAGGTTGGTCCTTGGTCTTGCTTCAAATACAGATAGACGCCGAAGCCCTGTTAAAACTGCACGCCCTCTTTGAACGCTGCCATGCCTTTTTGCGCGAGCGCGTCGGCGCGTTCATTCATGACATCCTCAGCGTGACCTTTGACCCAGCGCCAATCGATGCGGTGCGGCGCTGCAGCCGCGTCGAGCTTTTTCCATAGCTCTACATTTTTGACGGGTTTCTTATCGGCGGTGCGCCAGCCGTTGCGTTTCCAAACGACGATCCATGTGGTGATGCCACCCTTGAGATAATTCGAATCCGTATGGAGATGGACCTCGGATGGCCGCTTTAACGCCTCCAGCGCCTCGATCGCGGCGGTCAATTCCATGCGGTTATTGGTGGTCGCGGACTCGCCGCCACAAAGCTCCTTGACGTGCCCCCCGCAGGTGAGGATCGCACCCCAGCCACCCGGACCTGGATTGCCGGAACAGGCCCCGTCCGTCCAAATTGAAACTACGCCGTTCACCGCAACAAACCAAGTTCGCGGGGGCTGGTGATTTTCCGGTGAAAGTACAATTTGTCGAAATATTCGAGCGGGTTCTTGGGATGCACCAGGGCATCCGCCGGAACATTCAGCCAATCGACAAGGCGTGTCAGGGCGAAGCGAAGCGCTGCACCGCGCGCCAGAACTGGAAACGCTTCGATTTCGCTGGCGCTTATCTTGCGCACGCCTTCGTAGGCGCTAAAAAAAGCCAATCCCTTGGTGATATTGAAGGAGCCATCCGGTTCGAAACACCAAGCATTGAGCGTGATCGCGACATCATAGGCGAGCTCATCCGTGCAGGCGAAGTAGAAATCGATAAGCCCGGACACTTCATCGCCAATGAACAACACATTATCCGGAAAAAGATCGGCGTGGATAACACCGCGCGGCAAATGGCGTGGCCAACGTCCAGCAAGAACAGTCAACTCTTTCGCTATTTCCTCAGCGATGCCTGGCCGCACTTCATCGGCGCGTGCGCGCGCCTCCTCGAAGAGGGCAGGCCAGGCGTCGATGCCCAAGGCATTCGGGCGGCATACGGCGAAGTTGGCGCCCGACCGATGCAGCTTGCCGAGCGCTTCGCCGACGGCGGCACACCGGCGGACGCTTGGGCGGCTATACCACATGCCTTCGAGAAAAGTCACGATCACCGCCGGCCTGCCCGCGATCCGCCCAAGCGCATTGCCATGCCGGTTGCGCACCGGTTGCGGACAATTCAGCCCATGACCGGCCAGATGCTCCATGAGTCCTAGGAAAAATGGCAGGTCTTTCTTGTCGACGCGCTTTTCATAGAGCGTCAGGATGAAGTAGCCGGCATCGACGTGCAACACAAAATTGGAATTCTCAACCCCTTCGGCAATTCCTTTCAGGGCCAGGACGTGGCCGAGATCATAATCGGCGAGAAAGCTCGCTAGCTCCGCTTCGTTGACTTCGGTGTAAACAGCCATGGAGCATCCGCGCGGTCAATCTCGGGCGCGGCAAATCCGCGACGCACTTTTCTGTTAGCCACCCCAATGGTGGAGGTCAAACGTTAGACCATGATCTGCATGATTTGCAGAATTTTGGAATGGATCGTGTAAAAAAACCTGGAGCATGTCCCAAAAACTTACACGACTTTTTCGATGCGGACATGCTCGAGCTCATCTTGTCTGAGCTGCGTCCTCATCGATCAAATGATGCCATTTGACCGGGACCCGCTCAAAGCGTTTGAGACCATGAGCGATCGTAAGCGAGCATGGCGAAGACCGTGATCGCTTCAACTGAGGCCGCTCCAAGGCTCCTCTATATGCAATCCTGACGCGGGGCTCATACCGGGACTCGTTCGCGCTAATTGCCGGTTTCAGCGATGACAGCACGGGCGTCAGGCAGAATGACACCGCATGATACGATCAGCTTGGCGGCAAGAAATCCCAAAAGCGAAAGTGCGAGAAAAGCGAAAAATTACTTGGAAGCCAGGCAATGGGAATGGCAAAAAACAATCCAGCCAAAAACTTACCGGGACGATGAGCTTGATCCAATTGCCGATGGTATCGACAACCCACCAGACGATGCCGACGGCCGTCGAGAGCAGGCCCGCGACAAGGACCCTGTCTGGAACCAAATGCGAATGCGCCCGCCGAGGCTAGGACCTCTGAGGTTTATGGCCGGGCCACGTCCTTGCGAGGAGGGCGGTAGCGTCTCCAACGCTCATTTCGGTAAGGCTGTCTCCGCGGCATTGAGAACGTTTAGAGGTTCCCGCGTTTCGCATCGCAAAAAAAATTCTATCAACTCGTAAACCCGGCACGAACGAAAATATTTTCACATTTGTGCCTCAAGGGAGACATTCTGCCTAATTGTGCGTGACATTGCCTTTGACGTGAGCTAAGTTCCAACTGTAAGCCGCTTAAGGCCGAAGCCGTTATAAGTTCGGCGCAGTAGTCCAAGTCTTGGGAGGACGCTTTTTCTGTCGCCCCATCATCAGAATGTGGTGAAGTCTTCGTAGAGAAGGCAAGGCTATAGAACAAGTTATGGACAGGACTCGAGGGGGCGGAGATGTTCAATATCTTCGCCCCTTTTTTCTAGCATCGCTCTTGTGCCATCACGTCTTCCCCTATCGTGCTGGCGGACGGCCTCGCAAGGATAGGATTTCCAAAGTTTCGGAATTTCATCATTGCACTAAGTCATGGCATTTCTATCCTCAAATACAGCGTAATTTCAGACTTATGTAATTCGCCTATTGTACTGATTGTGGTGCGGGGGGCGTTCCGTCCAGTTTCGGAATGCCCTCAGACGTAGGCGGCGCGGCGGGTACCGGTAAATTGCCTGTAGGCGCTGGCAAATTCGGGACTGTCAGCCCCTGAGCAGGTCTTACGGGATTAGCGCGGGCGGTGCCATCGGGATTATAAAGAGCGCTGGCTTCGTCGCTCATTTCGAGGCATGTCAAAATTTCCACATAGCTCGGCATCGGGTTGGCGCCTTGCGCGACGCAATCCCGGCGGTCTCCCGCCTTGAAATGCGGCCACTTCTGTACGAGCTCGGCGCGAGCGTCACGTTCGTCTTTAATACAGCCTTGATAGGCAAGATTCTTATTGGCGCCAACATAGGCCCGCGCCTCGAGGCAGGAGCGCGCAACATCGAATACCGGAACCGCATCCGGCTTCGCAAGCGTCGGATCAGGCAGCGGCAGAAGGGCAAGCCAAATGAGCCCGGTGACGCGCCTTCGCATGCGACTCTCCTCTCAAAAAACCAATTTGAGCCCCAATGCCGCGCCACGCAAGCGGCACCGGCTCAGTATGCGTCGAGAAACCGCGCCACCGCGGGATTAGCCCTTAGAAGAGCGAGATCCGCCGCCGTGGGCAATTGCGGCTTATCCCGTTCGCTATTGACCAGGCATAAAAACCCCAGGGGCTCCTCGCGCCCCGACCGGAATTGATGCCAAGTCCAGGGCTCTATGGTGATAAGATCGCACGGGTGAAGCCGGTGAACCGCACCGCCAATCAGACACTCGCCACCACCCCGCAGGACCATGACACCATGCATGTGCGCGTGCCGCTCGAGGGTCGAGAACCCGCCTGGTTCGATCTCGAAATAGCGCAATTCGCCGTTGAGCCTTGAATCCGAAAACAATGTTTGCCGGGAGATCGCCTTGAACGGCGCCGCCTCCGCCTCCTTATAAGGAAGACGCGCGATATTTTCCCAAGCGAAACCTGCAACTGCCTTGCGCAAAGGCTTAGTATCGATTGTTTCCTCTGACATGATGATCTCACCCATAGCGATAGTCGGTGACCGCGCGCACGAAGGCGGCGGTTTCCTTGACGAGCGTCTCGGCAGGCGCCGATAAAAGCGCGCCTCCGATCAAAAGCATCGCATCGCGTCCATAATAATCGAGCAATTCCGGTACGCGTTGCAAGGTCATTCCGCCCGCCGGCACCGGCAGGCTAGCGCGCAATCCGTCCCAAGGATCGCGCAGGGCGTCCGTGATTTTGCCACAGCAGGCCATGGTAAAGCCGAACCGGCCCCCGGGATTGGGGAAAATCGAGGCATCGGCGCCAAACAGGCGAAACAGCTTGGCGAAAAGGGAGGGTGAAACGCGCGCGGCACCGGTCATAGCGGGATGCGCGATGAACGCAAAATCAGGATGGGCCTGGCGGAGCGCCTGCAGTGTTGGAACACCCGCGATCATCGGCGCAATCATCGCGGTATCGAGACCCTCCGAGCGGGCAATGCCGATTTGCTGTTCGATTTGGCCAAGATGACCGTTAAGATTTGGAACATAGCGTGTTGGCTTCCCGGTCATCGCACCTGCCTTGCGAACGGCGGCGGCGCAGGCCCGCACCCGGTCCTCGTAGGGACTAAAGGACTGATTCGCGAGCCCGTGATCATCCTTGACGTAATCAAGCCCGCCCAGCGCGAGCTTGTAGGCAAGTGCTGCCAGCTCTTCGGCTGTTAGCCCTTGCGGCTTGAGGGCTGAGCAGGTGAGAGCCCGTCCTTCCGCCTTAGCGCGCGCGAACAAACCAGCGGCGCCGTGGCGGGGACCGCCGAAAACCGCCAGAACACCCGTTGGAAAAACCGCATCGTCGAGCACGACATCGTCGTAGAGCGACGTGTTTCCGAAAAGCATATTGAGTAGCTGGCCGGCATCCTCTCCAACCGTCACGGAGGCAAGATCGATGCGGACACCAAACCAGCCGCCGCCCTGGTCCTCGATTACCGCCACCTCACCAACAATGTCGGAAACGATTCGGGGATCGCGGATCGCCGCAAGCGGCGCCTCCACGCTCTGCTCGATCGCTATTCCCCGTGCGCGCTCTTCGATCGAGGAAGCATCGCCGCGGATTCGGTAAAAGGCTTGCAACCGCTCGTTCATGCCCGCGGCCTTAACACAAACCTGATGTCTATAACATGCCCGAATGGCCATGGATGGCCTGGCTGTCGTCAGCCCTCGTAATAATCGGCGACGAGCCGGTTGAGCAGCCGGACGCCGAACCCCGAGCCCCAGCTTTGATTGATCTCGCTAGCCGGCGAGCCCATCCCGGTGCCGGCAATATCAAGATGCGCCCAGGGCGTGCCGTTGACGAAGCGCTGGAGGAATTGTGCTGCGGTGATCGACCCCGCATGCCGGCCACCGGTATTTTTCATGTCGGCGAATTTCGAATCGATCATTTTGTCATAGGTCGCGCCAAGCGGCAGCCGCCATAGTTTCTCGCCGGTGGCCTTGCCCGCGGCGATGAGCCTCTCCCCCAACTCGTCGTTATTGGTGAAGAGACCCGCGTGATCCTGGCCGAGCGCGACAAGGATCGCGCCGGTCAAGGTCGCGAGATCGACCATGAATTTGGGTTTGAACTTATCCTGAACATACCAAAGCAGATCGGCCAAAACGAGACGGCCTTCGGCGTCCGTGTTGATGATTTCAATCGTCTGGCCTGACATTGACTTCACGATGTCACCCGGACGCTGGGCTTGCGGACCCGGCATGTTTTCGACAAGCCCGATGGCGCCAACCACGTCCACCTTGGCCTTACGTTCCGCGAGAGCCTGCATGAGTCCAACGACGCAGGCCGCTCCCGCCATGTCGCCTTTCATATCCTCCATCCCAGCCGCAGGTTTGATCGAAATGCCGCCGGTGTCGAAACAGACGCCCTTGCCGACGAAAGCGATCGGCTGCGATTTGGACTTGCCGCTGTCCTTAGCGCCATCTTTGGCGCTTTTCCCGCCGCGCCAGCGCATGATGACGGCGCGGCTTGCGCGGGCCGATCCCAGCCCGACTCCAAGAAGCGCGCCCATGCCGAGGTCGCTCATCGCGGCCTCATCGAGCACCGTAACTTCGACGCCGTGGTTCTTGAGTGCCAAGGCGCGATTGGCGAACTCTTCCGGGTAGAGGATATTCGCCGGTTCGTTGATCAGCGAGCGGGCCGTCAACACCCCGGCCGTCACCGCCTCCTCCGCTTTGGCCTCATGGCGGACAGCGGCCGGTTTATCGACGGCGATAATGATATGGGCGCTGCCCTTCGTGTCCGCGTCATCCTTCTTCTTGGTCTTGTAGCGATCGAAACGGTAATCGCGCAGCCATATCCCAGACGCGAAGTCGGCGGCGGCGCGCACTGGCTCCTTTGGCGGCCGTGGCGGATCGAAGGCAATGCTCGCGTTCACCCCATGGCCAAGCTTGCCAATCACGAAGCCACCGAGTCTCGCGTAATCCTCTGGCTCTGGGGGCACTTCTGTTTTGATTTTGCCTTCGCGGTTCTCGTCGCCCCCATCGGTGCCGGTGCCAACCACGACGAGCCGCTCGGCAGCAAGTCCGGCCGGCGCGACGAGATCAAGTGCCGTCCATGCCTTTCCCTTGAACTTGACGGCAGCGGCCGCCTTTTTGATCAGCGTCTCGCCTGGTTCACCAATGAGGTGAAGCGTCGCCGCGCCGAAGGCGAAATCCTTACCCATGAAAATGATCAGGGTCCGCGCGCTTCCATCTTTGCCGCCGGACTCCCCTTGGGATGCTCCAGCAGCGGTTTGTGACGGCAAGGCCGCGAGCGCGACGAATTCAATCTTCAGTGTTTCAGACATCTGTTCCTCTGCAAGCGCCGAGCTGTAAATTTGCTCCGGCGGGTTATCCGGTTAACGCCTGTCCCCAGGATGATGCTGGCTATTTGGACAAGATCATGCGGCAAAACAAACAGATAGAGCCCGGGCGCGATCGTATTTGAAGCGTCCCTGGTCTAGCGCGCATTCTTCTCATTGGGAATGTTCAATCTGAAAGAAATTGTTGAAAATCAAAGCGTTGAAGCAATGCCGCGCCGATTAGAATTCACCCCTCCCGGGAAGACCTTCCTCTACGGCTTGTGCATTTGAATTGCGGCCTTCGTTTAGCCGTAAAACCGCTCGTGCAACTGGCTAAAGCCACCTCCTGGTTCCTATCATGTTCACGAACAGCCGCTTGGGCAAGTGGGTCAAAGGGAATCAGCCGGGTTCCAAGGGACAGCGCCGAAGCCTGGGTGAGCTTGCGCGGGGTCCCCAACTGTCCGCCAGCCACAGGAAAACCATGTATTTACATATTAATAGGACATAATCCCGCACTGGGCATCACGCTCTAAAGACCCGATCGTCCGCCAAAAAACCGCCACGCCTTGTTGTTTGGGTGGCTGCCCAAACCCTGACAAGAGAGGAACCTGGGAAAGGGAGGAGCAAGGCCCTCGGGAGCACGAAGGAACCGCGCCGCCCCCAGAGAAAGGCCTCCTAGAGCCTAACGGCTTGCAGTAAAGTGATCATTTAATGAACCCCAATTGTATTGCCGATTTCCAGCAAGATGGCGGACATGTCCTTCTATGAAAATACATGCAATGGGAGTCGACCCACCTCCGTCAAACGCTGCGGGTGGCGTCGGGAGATGCCTGACGCCGCCGTGGTCTCAAGCGTAGCCTTAGCAGCCTCGATGAATTCTGTCCGGCCTATCCGCGCTTGTCGCAGCTCTCGTCCTGCCGAAACCAAGACTGGATTCGCGCGATGATCGGTTGGACACTCGCCTGCTATTTGTCGGCGCTCTTCCTGCGGACGATCGGGGCGGTTTTTCTCATGGTTTCCGTCATGATCTACGTCGTCGATTTTATCGAGCTGTTGCGCCGCAGCGGGGACATCCCCGGCGTCTCTGCCGGATATATCGCTTACTTCTCTCTCCTTCGCGTCCCATCGGTATCCGAGCAGATCATGCCTTTTTGCGTACTGTTCGGCACGATGGCGACGTTCCTTAACCTCACCCGCACATTGGAGCTGCTGGTGGCCAGAGCCGTGGGCGTCTCGGTCTGGGGATTTTTGGTTCCTCCGCTCGCCATCGCGGCGGTCACCGGAATTGGTTCCGTGGTGTTGTTCAATCCAGTCTCCGCGATCATGAAGCATCGCGCCGATGTGATCGAGACGCAGCTCTTCGGCCGCAATGGGAAGCAAAACGACGACACAAGCTTGTGGATCAGACAACAAAGCATCGATGGAGAGGTTTTCATCAAGGCCGGCCAAGCGTCAGCGGATGGCACGAAGCTGACGTCCGCTACCGCCTATGTCTTTGATCATGCAGGATCATTCGAACAAAGGATCGAGGCGGTAACCGGCAAACTTTGGCCGGGTGTGTGGCAATTCGATCACGCACGGGTCATGATGCCCGGAGAAGGGAGCATTGCCGCGGACCTCTATCTTCTCGCCGCCAGTATTTCACCCGATGATATTATCCAAGGTGCGATTGCGCCTGACTCCGTGCCATTTTGGAACTTGCCATCGTTGCATGCCGCAGCCGAGGCGGAGGGTCTCGACGGGACCGGCTACCGGATCCAATTTCACACGCTTCTGGCGAGGCCGCTTCTGTTTATTGCCATGGTCTTAATCGCTGCGGCCTTTTCCTTAAGGTTTTTTCGTTTTGGTGGCATAACGAAAATGATTTTGGGTGGCGTGGGCGCCGGGTTTGTGCTTTATGTGGCGACAAAATTCGTAGGCGATCTCGGCGGTGCCGGCTTGCTTAGTCCGCTCGTCGCCGCATGGTCTCCAGCCGTCGTCGCGAGCCTGCTAGGCGCGTTCGCTTTGCTGAACCAGGAGGACGGTTAATGGGGCGGCGTTTTTGCCCCGGCGGTGCAATTGTTTTCACCCTTCGCGCGGCTGGCGCAGAATTGGGGATTGGGGCGCGTTTCCGGCCGCATCGCCCGCACCCGCAAGGGCAGCCTCTGAATAGCCCGGAATTCGCCTGGAGCCGCCCTGCTTGGACGCGCCGTTGTATCCGGCTTACGCTCACGCTTGCCGCTGCCGCGATGCTGGCAGGATATGTCCCGGCGGCGGCCGAGACCCTCGCAGGCAAGGCCCTGCAAAAGTCTCCCGGCGAGACCGGAAAGATGTTCGTCGAGGCGGCTGAACTTCGCTACGATACCGACAAAAACATTGTTTCGGCCGAAGGCAACGCTAGAATCTATTACAAGGATAGGGTGCTCGAAGCAGACCGCGTAGTCTATAACCGCAACACAGGCCGTGTTTATGCCGAAGGTCACGCCAAATTGACCGAAAGCGATGGCACTGTGGTACACGCCGAACGGTTTGATCTGACAGACGATTTCCGCGACGGTTTCATCGAGAGCTTGCGCACGGATACTCCCCCAAGGACCTATTATTATCCTCAGGGCGACACCGTTGCCAAGGGCACCTACAAAACCTATATGAGCGCCCCGCGCGCCGAACGCATCGAGGGCGAAACCACCGTTTTCGATAAAGGCACCTACACGGCCTGTGAGGCCTGCAAGGACAATCCAGACAAGCCGCCTTTGTGGCGGGTGCGCGCCAAACGCATCATCCACAAGAACGACGAAAAAATGATCTACTACGAGGACGCTTCGCTAGAGTTTCTCGGCATCCCAGTCGCTTATGTCCCGTTCTTTTCGGCGCCCGACCCGAGTGTAACCCGGAAATCCGGAATTCTTTCGCCCTATCTTGCCACGACCTCCTATGCCGGTATCGGTGTCGGCATCCCTATCTTCTGGGCCCTCGCGCCCAATTACGATTTGACGGTCACGCCGACCTATTTTTCCGAACAAGGATTTTTTGCCAGCGCATTATGGCGCCAGCGGTTGGACAGCGGTCAGTACTATATCCAGGCGACCGGAATCGCTGAACAAAATCCCGGTGCCTTCCCACCATCGCCCTATGGTTCCAGCGAACAATCTACGCGCGGCTCGCTCGAAAGCAAAGGCGATTTCGCTATCGCCGATGAGTGGAAATTTGGCTGGCAATTCACGCTTCTTTCGGACAAATGGTACCTTAACGACTACCATGTGCCGAGCCAGACCCTTACAACTACCTATATCGCCGAAACGACCTCGACGGTCTATCTTACCGGGCAAGGCGATCGCGGCTTTTTCGATCTGCGCGGTTATTCATTCGAGGGCCTGACGAGCCACGACATTCAGACGCAGCAGCCAATCGCGCATCCGGTCTGGGACTACAACAAGACCTTCGACATCGACCCGGCCAAATCCTTCGGTATTGGCGGTCAAGCCGAACTCGATTTCAATCTGACCAGTCTTTCGGCGAGCTCGGCGAGCTTTCAGGCGGTCGGGCCGCAGGTTCTGGACAGTGCCTATGGTCTTTACAATATTTGCACTAATTATGTTCCGGGCCAGATCAATGGCGATTGCCTTTTGCGCGGGCTTGGCGGCGACTACACGCGCGCGACGGCGGAAGCTTCCTGGCAGCGCAAATTCATCGATCCAATCGGCGAAGTTTTCACGCCGTTTGCGTTCACCCGTGTTAACGGCGAATGGCTCGACGTCAATACGACAAATACCTACACGTTTGGGTCAGCCTATGGCAGTTCGACCTACTTCAACGCTTCACAGCAAAATTTTCTTGGCACCAATAGCCCGACCTTTTACGGCGAGGTAATCCCGGGAGTGGGGCTCGAATACCGCTATCCCTTTTTTGCCAAGACAAGCTTTTCCTCGATGGTGTTCGAACCGATCGGACAAATCATCGCACGTCCGAATCAGGAAATCGGCTCGAATTCGCTCGTAAACTTGGATGCGCAGAGCCTCGTTTTTGATACGTCCAACTTGTTCGATTGGAGTAAATATTCAGGCTACGACCGGTTTGAAACCGGTGTCAGGGCAAATTACGGTGCTCAGTTCACGATGAATTTCAATAGCGGCGGCTATATCAACCTGATCGGCGGACAATCCTACCAGGTCGCCGGGACGAATTCCTATGCGACCCCGGACGCCGCCAATGTCGGTCTCAGTTCGGGGCTCGATACAAGGCTCTCCGATTATGTTACCTCACTTACCATCGCGCCCAATTCGATTTTTTCGTTTGTCGCCCTGTCACGGTTCGATGTCAGCACCTTGGCCGCAAGGCGGGTCGATCTCCTCTTAAAGTACAATTTCGGGGCACTGACTGGCTCCATCTCATTCGCCGATTATGAGGCTCAGCCCGTGATCGGCTATGACGTGCGCCGCGAAGGGCTCGCTTTTTCGTCGCGCTACAAGATCAGCGACAATTATTTCGCGCAGGGCAACATTACCTTCGACATGAGCCGCCAATATTATCCCCCTTATTTGATTGGCTATTCCAATCCCGGCCCCTTCGTGCCTGCGGCTTATGGGGTCGGCGTCGGTTATCAAGACGAGTGCATGACTTTTTCCGTTAATTATAGCTCGATTTATCAGGATTATGGGACCACCACATTGACCCGTAACCAAACAGTGATGGTGCAATTGCAACTGCGTACCTTGGGGGAAGCGAAGATTAACGAGAGTGTTCTCCACACCAACACGCTCGACGGTCTTAATAACAGTAATAATATCATCACGAAATACTGAGTTGGGAGTTTGGCGAGCGAGAGTTGGTTTTGGCGCAACAAAGGAGATAATGGGATCATGGATACAAAGAACGATGCGCGGTGGTACCGTGACGCGCGCGTCGCTTATGTGCGCTTAAGTTTGTGTGCGGCCGCCGTTGCGATCGCCGCTTTCCTGGCATTCGCCGGCGCCGAAGCCTTCGCCCAGGCCATCGTTGCCAGCATCAATGGGGATCCAATTACGAACATCGATATCGACGAACGGATGAAAATGCTGCGCGTCCTGCGCAAGCCAGCAACCCGCGACGCCGCGATCGAAAGCCTCTTTACGGATCGCCTCGAGATTCAGGAAGGGGACAAGTTTGGCGTGACTCTCAGGGAAAGCGACATCACCCAGCAAATCGTTAAGGTCGCGCAAGAAATGAAAATTGCACCCGAAGCGTTGGTCGGGGCACTTGAACATGCCGGTGTGACGCGGGACCATTTCAAAGCCCATTTTAAAGCCGACGGGGGGTTCGTTTTCCTCGTGCAAGCCTTGAACAAGGGCGTCGAGGCGAGCGAAGAACAGGTGCGCGCGGAACTCGCCAGGCAAGGCGGCAAGGCGGCCGCCGGAACGCAATATACGGTGCGCGAGATTATTCTCGCGATCCCACATACCACTACGCCCGCGTCTATGACGGAACGAGTCCATGAAGCCGAGCAATTGCACGAGCGGTTTACCGACTGCGATAGCGGCTTGCCCATGGCCCGCGCCTTGAATGACGTGACCGTTCGTGATCCCCTGATCAAGACCTCGCTCGAAATAAACGAGTCCCTCCGTGAATTGCTCGATAAGACCCCGACCGGGCATCTAACTGCACCGCAACGTTCGACGGAAGGGCTTGAGATGATCGCAGTGTGCGCGAAAGGTGCTGCCAAGGATGATAGTGCAGCGCGCGCCGCAATCTCGCAAAAGATTCTGGCCGCCCATATCGAGGCCGATGCCGAAATCCGCCTCAAGGAATTACGCGCCAGGGCCGTGGTCGTGAACCATTAGAGCATGTCGCGAAAATGTTGCTCGACTTTTTCGATCAGAACATGCTCTAACGCTTTGAATCTGAGCGATTGCTTTTCGATCAGATGAGGCCATCTTTAGGGCAAGCGCTCTAGAGCGGGATGAGGAAAAGTGGAAACTGGTGTTCTGCCCGCATCCTGCTCTGAACTCTTAGAATCGATCACGTTCATGATTTTGGATTGAGTCAATCCAAAATCATCGCGCTCTAATGGCGAGGTCTGGATGGCTCGATTGCTGCCAGCAAACATTGCACCTTTGGCTTTGTCGCAAGGCGATCCTTCCGGTATCGGTCCGGAACTCACATTGAAGGCCTGGCTCCAGACGCATGAAGATCAAGGCGCACCGCCTTTCTTCGCTGTCGCCGACCCGGATCACCTCACAGCAGTCGCGCAAAGCTTGGGCCTGAAGATTCCGGTCAAGATCGTCGCCGGCGCCGAGGCCGCGCCCGTGTTTCGCCACGCATTACCGGTGTTCGCCTTGAAACACTCCGTAGCCGGAAAGCTTGGTGTACCAGATGTGAGGGACGCCGCCGGAACCATAGCCTCAATTGAAACATGCGTGCGTCTGGTCCGCGCCGGTGAAGCATCTGCCGTTGTCACCAATCCGATCGCCAAGGAACTCTTCTATCGCGCAAGCTTTCGCTATCCAGGGCATACCGAGTTTTTGGCCGAATTGTCGGAGCGCTATTTCGGGGTTAGCGCACGGGCCGTGATGTTGATCTGGTCGCCGAAATTCGCCGTCATCCCGGCAACGATTCATGTTCCGCTTGCGCGGGTTCCGGCGCTGTTGACGCGTGAGCTCCTCGTCGAAACAGGTTTCATTGCCGTGCGGGAGCTCGCCTCGCGCTTTGGAATAAAAAAACCGCGACTGGCGTTCACCGGTCTCAACCCTCACGCTGGCGAAGGCGGCACAATGGGACGCGAGGAAATTGAAGTTATTTCTCCCGCGCTGGCGGAGCTCGCTGCCGCGGGCGTGACGGTGAGTGGCCCTCACGCGGCGGACACTCTGTTTCGTGCGAGTGCGCGCAAAGGCTATGATGTTGTCATCGCGATGTATCACGATCAAGCGTTGATCCCGGTGAAAACCATCGCCTTCGAAAGTGCGGTCAACGTGACCTTGGGCCTGCCCTTGATCCGCACCTCTCCCGATCATGGCACGGCTTTCGACATCGCGGGAAAAGGAATAGCCGATCCAGCGAGCCTCATCGCGTCCTTGCGCCTTGCAGGCAAGCTTGCACAACGTGCAAGCTCGATCCAAACGCGCGGAAACTGACCGTGCGGTCCATTCTCGTATTGTCGCGATAATTCTTATGCGAAAATCGGAACCACGCTCCGTCGGAGGTCATCAGCCAGACGGTCTCCCGCCGCTGCGCGAGGTCACCGCCGCGCATGGGCTTCTTGCCAAAAAATCCCTAGGCCAGAATTTTCTCTTCGATTTCAATCTTACCCGCCGCATCGCGCGCGCCGCGGCGCCCTTGGCCACTACGACGATCGTTGAGATCGGCCCGGGCCCCGGTGGGCTGACCAGGGCCTTGCTCACTGAGGGCGCGCAAAAAGTCATAGCGGTCGAGCGCGACGCACGTTGCCTCGCGGCGCTTGCCGAGATCGCGAATCACTATCCCGGCCGGCTTGAGATCATCGAAGGCGATGCGCTGGAGGTTGATCTTGGCAAGCTCGTTGGCGAGGCGAGGCCGGTGCGCGTTTGCGCCAACCTGCCCTATCACATTGCGACGGCGCTCCTTGTCCGCTGGCTTGAAATTGAGCCCTGGCCACCCTGGTTCGACCGGCTAACCTTGATGTTCCAGCGCGAAGTGGCGGAGCGTATCGTCGCAAGCCCGGCGGAGCGCGCCGCCTATGGGCGGCTAGCGGTCCTGTGCAATTGGCGTTGCGAGACTCGCATTCTTTTTGATGTTATGGCCTCGGCCTTTACGCCGCCGCCGAAGGTTACCTCGGCTTTGGTCGAACTTGTTCCCCGCAAGTCGCCGCTGCGCTGCGAGGCGCGGATCTTGTCGGAGGTCACGCAAGCGGCTTTTGGCCAGAGGCGCAAGATGCTGCGGCAGTCGCTGAAATCGGCTGCGGGAGGCGACGCCATAAGTTTGCTCACAAGCGTAGACATCGATCCGGCGTTACGGGCGGAAGAAATCGGGATAGAGGGATTTGTCACATTGGCCAGGGCGCTTGCCAGCGCGCGGGCATGTCGAGCATCCCCAAGACCATGAGTGTTGCAATCGACCTGCAAGTCTCTCGGCTCGTGTGATCGCGTCCCGGCATTGAGGTGAAGTTATGCGCTACGCTGCCGTCTCCAGCGCCATTCTGCTTGCGGCCGCTGGGTTGATCGCCGCTTATGTTTTGACGCCTCCGCTGCGCATCGGCAGCGGACCTATCTGCCGCGCCACGGCAAGACCCTTGGCCCGGCTCGAACTTCTCTTCGGTTCCGCACGCAAGGACCTGACCCCAATCAGCGAGGAAGACTGGGCCGCCTTTGTGGCCGCCGAGATCACTCCTCGCTTTCCCGACGGGCTAACCGTACTCACGGGGTACGGCCAATGGCGTGACGCCGCGGGATCCATGATTAAGGAAACCTCGCGCCTGCTGCTGATATGG
Organism: uncultured Methylocapsa sp.; assembly: GCA_964440215.1. GTDB lineage: Bacteria > Pseudomonadota > Alphaproteobacteria > Rhizobiales > Beijerinckiaceae > Methylocapsa. The sequence goes on along the minus strand of CAYTRB010000005.1, from coordinate 3,015 downwards.
TATGCGCCAGCGGCCGATTCGGACAGAAGCATCGAGGCTATCCGCGCTGCCTATAAGGCACGCTTTGGCCAAGAAAGCGTTTTGAGAGCGGATGAGCCAGCGGCGTGCGTCTCGTTCTAGAGCATATTTCGAAAAAGTTGCTCGACTTTTTCGATGAACATCCTCTGATGGGAATGCCATGCTAGCGCGCCTACCAGGCCCGCTTCAAATCCGGCGGCGATGCTTCCTTGGCAAGCCGGTTCAAGGCTTCGTCCAACCCCACCGATGCCTGATCCTGTGACCCAAGGCGTCTGATTGAGACGGTACGCTCGGCTGCTTCCTTCTTGCCAACGACCATGAGGACCGGCACCTTGGCGAGCGAATGCTCCCGCACCTTATAAGTGATTTTTTCGTTGCGAAGATCGGCCTCGACAAGAAGCCTGAGCTTTCGCGCCGCGGCAATCACTTCATAGGCATATTCATCGGCCTCCTGGGTGATCGTCGCGACAACGATCTGCACTGGCGATAGCCACAGGGGCAGATGCCCGGCGAAATGTTCGATGAGAATGCCGGTAAAGCGTTCGAGCGAGCCGAACACGGCGCGATGGATCATCACGGGCGTCTTCTTTTCGCTGTCTTGCCCAATGTAGAAGGCGCCGAAACGGCCCGGCAAATTAAAGTCGACTTGCGTCGTGCCGCACTGCCATTCGCGCCCGATCGCATCACGCAAGGTGTATTCGAGCTTCGGGCCATAGAACGCACCTTCGCCCGGATTGATGGCCGTCTTGGCGCCGCGCCCTTTGAGCGTCTCTAGGATACGGGACAAGGCTGCCTCGGCCCTATCCCAGGCCTCATCGGAGCCAACGCGCTTTTCCGGCCGCGTCGATAATTTGATGACAATGTCGTCGAACCCAAAGTCTTTATAAATGGAGAGGATGAGGTCGTTGACCTTCAGGCTCTCCTCCATGATCTGATCCTCGGTGCAAAAAATATGCGCGTCGTCCTGGGTGAAGGCCCGCACCCGCATGATGCCATGAATTGCACCGGAAGGCTCATAGCGATGGACGATGCCGAACTCGGCGATCTTCATCGGCAGGTCGCGATAGGATTTGAGACCGTTCTTGAAGATCTGCACGTGGCCTGGACAATTCATCGGCTTCAAGGCGAAGACGCGTTTGTCCTCGGTCTGAGTGATGAACATGTTCTCGCGAAACGTCTGCCAATGGCCCGAGGTCTCCCAAAGCGCACGATCGAGAACCTGTGGCGTATTCACCTCGATATAGCCGAGCTCATTCTGGCGTCGCCGCATGTAGGCGATCAAGGTTTGAAACAAGGTCCAGCCTTTGGGGTGCCAGAAAACCGTGCCCGGCCCTTCTTCTTGAAAATGGAACAAATCCATTTCCCGGCCAAGGCGGCGATGATCCCGCCGTTCGGCCTCCTCGAGCTGCTTGAGATAGGCGCTAAGCTCCTCCGGCTTGGCGTAGGCCGTCGCGTAGATGCGCTGGAGCATGGGCTTTGTCGAATCGCCGCGCCAATAGGCGCCTGCAACCTTCATCAATTTGAAGGCGTTGCCGATCTTGCCGGTCGAGGTCATATGGGGACCACGGCAGAGATCGAGCCAATCTCCCTGCCTGTAAATCTTCAAATCCTCGTGAACAGGAATTGCGTCGATGAGTTCTACCTTAAAGGCCTCGCCATGCGTCTCGAACCAGGCCTTGGCCTCGTCACGCGTCCAAATCTCCTTGGTGAAGGGTTTGTCGCGGGCAATGATCTCGGCCATTTTTTCTTCGATCGCGGGGAAATCCTCTGGCGTAAAAGGCTCGGCGCGATAAAAATCATAATAAAAGCCATTCTCGATCACCGGCCCAATCGTGACTTGCGTGCCGGGAAAAAGCGTTTGCACCGCCTCGGCGAGGACATGGGCGGCATCGTGCCGGATGAGTTCGAGGGCTCTTGGATCGTCGCGGGTGACGAATTCGATTCGGGCATCGCTTATCAAGGGATCGGCGAGATCGCGCAAGGCGCCGTCGAGCGCCATCGCGACAGCTCTCTTGGCAAGCGAAGGCGATATGCTTTTGGCGATAGCAAATCCGCTGACGCCAGCCTCGAAAGCACGCGATGCGCCGTCCGGAAAGGTTACGGAAATCATGGGATTGTCTCCTTCCCGCTCAGTCGCCAGAACCAATTGGCGTAAGCTCTTGTTTGCACGTCCGCCGGCATCGCCCCGGATCAACTCGTGAACCTAGAGCGCTAGCCCTCGAGATGGAATCCTCTGATCGATAAGGCATCACGCAGATTCAAAGAATTGGAGGATGCCGACATCGAAAAAGACGGTCAGCATTTTAAGAACATGCTTTAATCGTCGAATTGAGCTTGGCGCAAGCGCGCCCTTATCCTTAGCACCTGTCCTCGGACGGCGCGGGGATCGCCACATCGCTATATTCAACATAAACTATGTTCAAACCCTAGCAAAAGCTTGGCTAATATATGGTGTATTGCAATAGGCACAATCATATGCTTTACTCATAAGTGATCTCATGGAACTGACCAAACGATTTTATTATGTTATATAACGATTTTTTATATTCATATCACTTCTCGCCAATAGGGACTTTTGTCGTGTTGAGCGCAGTTCAAGCAACGGTGGTTTCCTTCAAAACCCGCTCAAACTTGCAGCGATGTCTAGCAAAATCATATATTTCTGTTTTGCCATAGGAGTGATCTCCGTCGCCGCCGCCGCTTTTAGGCCATTTGGGTCATGTTCGAGAAAGAGGCCACTACGTATAGAAATATTGCCGCTTGTTATTCGTCAATAATTTCTCTAACAGAAACGGGAGGCGATCTGTGAGTGACTTTTGGCACTTCGCACCGGTTTTCAAATGAGAATAATGAATTAGGTTTTGCACCACCCGTTTGGGTATCAAAAGCAGCTGAATTTCTGGTGAAAAATGACTATTTTGGACATGGACTCGGAAGTCTGTAACCTGCGCGCTGAGGAAGAGCGTATTCTCGCTTCCTTCACCCGTCGCTTGATCG
>CAYTRB010000004.1:0-54731 GCA_964440215.1 uncultured Methylocapsa sp. | reverse complement strand
TCAGCGCCAGCGTCTTCCAAAGGACGGCGCGAAACGGCGGCGTGAAAATTTGGCTCATGGCGGCGAGCGCGTCATCTAGCATGATCATCCTCTAGACCATGATCGCCTCAAGAGGAATCGCTCATAAGCTCTATATTGTTATTTTATCATATTATCTTACCAATCTTGCCCAAATTCCGCAATTTTTGCGATGGTCTGCTCTAGCCAATCTTATAACGAGGCGGCCAGCGATGCGAAAAAGCAACACATAGTAGAATTGTATCTTTGGTGCTCGAAAGACGATTGTGGACGCGAGCCGAACATTCTAGCCTTTACTTTTAATGGATTTTAGGGGCGCGTGATGTTTAAGCTATTGATCTCCACGATAACGCTCGTTCTTTGCGTAACTGGTTGGGCATCGGCCGCCGATTTGACGTCTCCACCGGTTGCCCCGCTCGCTGTTCCAGGACCAGGTTACGATTGGACCGGCTTTTATGCCGGCGGAAATATCGGATTTGGTACGGACCGCTATACGTTTCCTTACGGTTTCCAGGGTCCCGGTGTTCCGTATTTTCCAGGGCGCGCGACGATCGTTTCGAATGGACCGATCGGCGGCGGTCAATTCGGCTACAATTATCAATTTGCTTGGAAAGGTGTGCTCGGCATCGATATCGAAGCGGAGGACTCAGGCGTCGGCGGAAACAAGCGGATTGTCGGCCCGTCCACCTGGGGCGACATCTCGACGAACGTCCATTATTACGGGGCTTTTCGCGCTCGCTTCGGATATGCGTTCGACCGCTTCCTCATCATCGATAATGTGATGGTCTATATAGCGATGGGGGGCGCATTCGGTTCATTTTCTGACAACACGGCGGTTGCAGTCGGCCCCGCCTTCGTCGGGTACAATCAGACCACGACACGGTTTGAGGTCTCGAAAGGGGTTGGGAGCCTTGGCGTGGGATTAGCGCATCCGGTTACCCCAAATCTTTCCGTCTTCATCGATTACCGGTACACGGCGCTCGGACCGGAATGGGCTCATGGACGCCAGATCGATATTTACGAGCCGGGCGGCGTTACCGCGGCGACCTTTGGTACAAGGTGCATGTATCATCTGATCCGCGTCGGCGCGAACTGGAAGTTCGATTTCGGCCTATGAAGTTTCAATGGTGCGAAACGCGCGTAGCCCGGCAGAGTTGGATCAAGGGTGGGCATGCCGGCTCGAACTCTATTGAAGCGGGCCGCAGCTTCGTTGCAGACAGATCTGGCGAGACCGGCGTCCGCAACAATTCCTATCCGGTGGCCTGCTCGAAGTCCCGCATATCCTCGTCGGATAGCCCGAAATGATGGCCGATTTCGTGCACGAGGACATGGGTGACAATAGCGCCGAGCGTCTCCTCATGTTCTGCCCAGAAGTCGAGGATCGGGCGGCGGTAAAGCCAGACCATATTGGGAAATTGTCCAGTCATCGGGCTCGCCCCGGTGTGGGCGCGGCCGCGGCCGCGAAACAGGCCCAATAGGTCGAATTCGCTCTCGCAATTCAGTTCATCGAGCGTTTCATCGTCGGGAAACTCCTCGACGCGGATCACAACGCCCTCACAGAGATGGCGGAACTCCTCCGGCAGGGCGGCGAAAGCCGCTTGTGCCATCAAATCGAGTTCGGCGAGTGAAGGCGCCAAAACGTCGTTCCAGCCGCTATTCGTGGCGCTCACGGCGCGCCTTCCCTAGACACGACTCGATCCCGCCGCCGGAGGCTGACATAGAATGCCCCGGCGCCGCCATGCGTGCGTTGGGCTTCCTCGAAGCCTACGACGATCGCATGATAGAAAGGCTCGCGCAGCCAGCTTGGCACGCTTTGGCGCAAAATCCCCGGCGTGCCTTCGCCCAACGCGCCGCGTTCGCCCTTCCCGGTCACAACCAAGACAAGCCGCGCCCCCTCTCTTTGCGCCTTCGCCAAGAACACCCGCAATGCGACGAAAGCCTCCTGCCGCCGCATGCCATGGAGGTCGATCACGGCTTCCGGCGCGGCGCGGCCGCGCGCAAGCTTTTGGCGCAGCCGCCGCTCCAGCGGTGCTAATGGGGGGGCGGGGAGGGGAGGAGCTTTGGGTTTGGCAGGCGCGGGAGATCTCTCCCGTTGGGCTGCCTTTTCTATGCCTGAGTCACGGGGCTGAATCTTGTTCTCTTTTTGTGCATCGGACGGCTCCGGCAAACGGCTCCCGGCCCGGCGGGCGACGCCTCGGGTCACGTGAAGCCATAGCTCGATCTCTTCCGCGCTCAGCCGCCGGAGCCGCGGCCTTTTGGAAGACGAGACGCTTTCATGCACCGGTCCGGTCCTCTCCAGCGGGCAGCAAAACAACGACGTCGCCCGCATGCCGAATATCGCCTGCCCGGGCGCCCGCGTCATCCCCTGAGCCAAAGAAAATATCGGCGCGGGCGGGACCGGTGATGGCCGAACCCGTGTCCTGTGCGATCATCAGGCGCCGGAATGGCGACACGGATGGACTTTTCCAAGGAAGATCAGCGGTGATCCAGAACGGCAATCCATAGGGCCAAATTGCGCGGTCGATGGCAATGGACCGTAAGGCCGTCAAACCGGTCCCTTGCCCGCCCGTGGGACCAGCAGCAGGATCGGTGTCCTCGCGGAGAGCGAAAAACACATAGGATTTGTTGCGATGCATCAACGCCAAACCCGCATCGCCTTGAGTTTGGCCCTGCGCGCGAATCCAGTTCTTCAGCGCGGCGAGCGACATATCGGCTTCGGCTAGTTCACCGCTGTCGATGAGAATCCGTCCAATGGAAGTATAGGGCTGGCCATTGCGCCCGGCATAGAGGAGCCGCAAGTTCTTGCCATCCGCAAGGCGGACCCTTGCCGAACCCTGCACCTGAACCAAAAACACCTCGGCCCGGTCACGCAGCCAGACGACCGGCGCCGCATGGCCTTTTAGGGCGCCAGTTTCGATCGCGGCGCGGCTGGGATAGGGCGAAAGAGACTCGAGATTGTCGGGGCGGGCGAGGACCGGCGCGGTAAAATCGCGGGACGCCGTCAGCGATCCCTCGACAATAGGCTCGTAATAGCCGGTGAGGAAACCGGCGGGGTCCGCTCCAGGGCCATGCGCCGATACCCGGTAAGGCCGGAAATGGGTCTCGAAAAACCGTCTCCCTCGGGCGGCGTCCAGGACCCCTTGGCCCGCTTGGCGGAGCGCCGCATTGGCGATGGCTGCGAGTGCGGTGGAGGCGGCGGCGCCTTTTCGCAGCGGCGGTGTTTTTTCCGCGATCAAAGCGCAGGATTGCACGAAAACCCGGAACGCCGCGAGATGATCGTCCTCGCCGAAACCAGCGAGATCCTCAAAAGAGAGGGGGGTTAGCCATACCCCGCCCCGGTCTTGTAATTCTAGTGCGAATGCCGGCGCAAAGGGGAGCGTGGTCATCGGCCAAACCGAAGCCTGCCCGTCTCCGGAGCCTTGAAGCCGTCAATCAATGCGCGGTTTCTGTCGCGGCGAGTTTCCAGTTCGGATCGCGCGATGAGGTGTCACGGACGAATGTCCAGATGTCGTCGACCTGAACGACGCGATCGGCGCTTCCATCGATCACTTTCCCCGTTTGATCGTGTGTCGCGGTGATCATCTGGCTAGTGTAATGGAGTTTGATCTCGGCGGTCTTGCCTCGCAGCGCGGCTTCCTCAATCGCCACCTTGTCGATCGAAACAAAGGTCGTGGTAATCTTTTCGCCGCGCTTTTCGCGCTCGTCAAGAGACCCGGCGAAGCCTTCGAACACGCCAGGGCTGAGAAGATTGCGCAGCACCTCGCGATTGCCCTCGGCGAAGGCTGTGACAATCATCTCATAGGCGGCTTTGGCGCCATCGGCGAAAGGCTTGATGGCAAAGTTTGGATCGGCGGCGGCGATGGAATCGAGCCCGGCCCATGTTGGCGAACCGGGTTCGGCATAGGGTTTCCACCGGTCGTCCTTGTTTGGCGCCACGCTCACCGGCGATTCGGCCGCTCCGGGCAAGGGGATCACGCGATTAACCGAATCGCGGGCAGGATCGCCGGCTCGCGGACCGAGGCCGCCGGGCGCCCGTCTAGCAAAAGGATTGAACGGCGGTTTTTCGGAACCATTGCGGGTGCCGAGGACCGAGCGCAGCTTCCACACCACGAAAGCAGCGAGTAGCGCAAAAATGATCGTCGTCATATCGAATGAGTCTTGCATCGGGATGCCTGATGCCTCAACTGGAGCAAGTTGGTCTTGATTGTTCTTTTATCATGTTATCCTATTTGGGTAGCAAAAAGCTGAAGTCCAGTCTTGACGGAGCCTTAATGCTTCGCCTTCGCTCGAAGGGCACTTTGATGCGTCAAACGCTCGTCCGCCTCCCAGTTCTCATCGTGCTGTACCTCTCGCTGTGGCTCGGCGCCGAACTCGTGGCTTTCGTGGCCGTCGTTCATTTCATCGGCTTCCCCGGCGCCATTGTCGCGTGCATTCTGACGAGCCTCGCCGGTCTGGCGACTTTGCGGCGCCTGGGACTATCCGCCGCACTCCGGCTGCGGCAGGCGATGGCAGCACGTGCAAAGGATCCCAATGGTTTGTCGAAAGAAGCGGTCCTAGATGGGACTTTGGCCGGGCTCGGCGCGGTATTGTTGATCCTGCCCGGTTTCGTTTCGGATTTGGTCGGATTGGCACTGGCCGCGCCCTCGTTCCGGTTTTGGGCGGCCGACCGGCTTAAACTTGTCAAGACCACTCCCTCAGGCAAGATTATCCGCGCGGCTCCGGCCCTCATCGAACTCGCGCCGCGGGAATGGTCGCGGCAAGAAGGTCAGGGGCCGGCGCCGTAATCGTCCTCTCGGCCTTGCAATCTTGGCCTTGCTTGGCTTTTGGCCCTAAGAGGCAGCGTGCTCATCGTGACTCTCGCCGTGGCGGTCCCTGTGCGTCGCGGTGCGCGGCGGTCTGCGCTCGAACACGGATCGCGCCAGCGTAAACAAAGGCGAGACAAGCCGGTTCAAATCCTCCGCGCGGGCGACAAAACCGCTCCCTCTGGTCAATTCGCGGTCGAGCGCGGCCATTGTCGAGGCGAGGCCCGGATCGTCATCGCGAAACCAGGTTCGCAGAATCTGCGACCAGGCAAGCGCGAGGCCTTGCAGTTTGACGGCTCCGACCGGACCTTCTGAGTCGATGCCCGCGGCTTCCAGCATGAAACGCATCGAATTGACCACGACACGATTGAGCGAGGCCGCCGCCAGCGGATCGCGCCGCGCCCAGTCGAAAATAGCTTCAAGACCAAGCTTATAGGGGGCCAGCGCATCGATACGGCGCATCAAAATGTCGAATAGACGTTCCTTGGGGGGTTCGCCAGCGAGCTCGTCGCCACCGGCCGCCTCGAGAACGAGGTGATCGATCCTGCGTGAAAAACCCGCAAGCACGGCACCCTTTGAAGGATAATAGTCGCGAAAGGCGGCAAGAGAGACATTCGCGCGGGATGCGACATCCGAGATCGTAATGTCTTCCCAATTGCGCTCTCCGGCGAGTTCCAAGAGCGCGTCGATGATCGCGTTTCGCGGATCCTTCGGTGCTGCCGCTACGGCGCGGGCCGTCGATTGAGGCTCCGCTCGGGTCGTCTCGGTCGGGTGATCGTCAACCATTTTCGTCTCCAGCGCCAAGAAAGAGGTTTGAAAAGAGAGGTGCACACTTCGGTCGATCTCTAATCTAGTCCTTGCAGAGGCTGCTTCCAAGTGGGCGCCTCATCTTCCAAGCTGGCGCATGGACGAGTACCAAAACTATTTGTGCAGCAAGGCTTTGTGCACGTCGTTGCAGGATTGTTTGGCATCGACAGACTTGCCGCTTTCTAAGGTCAGCTGGCATCCGGCATTGTTTGACCAGACCAGCTCGGCGATACGGTTGGACTCGACATACATGTTGCCGATTTCAGCCGGGAACGAAATAAAATCATTGCCGTGAAGCCGTTCTAAGATCGCGGCGCATTTTTCAAATGCCCTGACGTTTTTGCGGGGCGAAAAGGACGTGTCTGGCGAAAGGAACAGCACACAGTGAGAAGGGCTGACATCGGATAAGGCTTCTATCTCCTGGCGTCTCACGTAAGAGAAAATACCCGGATAATTGGTCTGCAGCGCGATAAAGGGGTCTTCCTGGGCAAAGGCCGAAAAAGGCACGGCGAGCCCTGGCGCGAAAATAATCCCAAAACAGCACATCAATCGAAACAACGGCATGATCCATTCTGCCAGGATCAAGAAACGAATGGCTAGCCGGAAAGTTGCTCAGCGCGGCGTTTTGCGGCAGTGACGGCGCGCCCGATCAGGGGGGCAAGACCGTCAGCGGCCATCAGCACCGCAAGGGCGGCGGCGGTCGTTCCGCCGCGCGACGTCACGCTTTCGCGCAGTTCGGCTGGCGTGCTCGCGGCGCGCCGGAACAACAATTCGCCGGAGCCCTCGATGGTGGCGCGGGCAAGCCTTGTGGCAACATCTTCCGGCAGGCCCAAGTCCACACCGGCTTTCGTCAGGCATTCGGCGAGATAAAAGACATAAGCCGGGCCGGACCCGGACACAGCGGTCACCGCGTCGATCAAATCCTCGCTCGCGAGCCATTCGACACCGCCGGTCGCGGCGACTAAAGCCTCGGCCGCCGCGCGCTGCGCCGGTGTCGCCGCCGCATTCGCGACAAGCGCGGTGACGCCGCGTCCGACAGCCACGGGGAGGTTTGGCATGGCCCGGACAATGGCGCTTGATTGGGCGCTGGCTGGCGGCAGCTTCGCTGCGAGATTGGCGAGCGTCTTGCCGGCGAGGACCGAGACGAGCAGCGTGCCGGGGCTCACCAAGGGAGCAAGCCCGGCCGCCGCCTCATCGAGACTCTGCGGCTTGATCGCGAGCACGAGAATATCGGGCGGCCGCGCCGGGGCTTGCAGCGCAAAGCCTTGGGCCTGGGCAAGGGCGAGGAGCTCCGCCGATGGATGCGTCTCGATGACGTTGATTTTGCGCGGATCGTAACCCCGGTCGAGCCAGGCCCGCAACAACGCGCTGCCCATCTTGCCCGCCCCAACGAGGAGAAGGGACTCCTTAAAGTGATCTGCATCCATGTCAGGCCCGGCCCTGGGTTTCCAGCATGATCGCGCCTAGCGCATCCTGACCGGTTTTGCCAGCCCAGACGACGAATTGAAAAGCCTGATAATAGCGTTCGCAGGCGCGCACGGCGCTAGTGAGAACGGTTTGACATTGTTGGCCGTTAAGCTCGGCGCCGCCGGCGAGCAAGATGGCATGCCGGAACATGATCACGCCATCGGCCGGCCAAATGTCGAAATGTCCGATCCAGAGTTGTTCATTGATGAGCGTCACAAGCGAGGCAAGCTCCATGAGGCGCGCCGCCGGCACTTTGAGGTCGAAGGCGCAGGCGACATGCAAGGCTTCCACATCGGCGAGCCAGGTGAAGGCGATATTATAATCGGTCCAGCCGCCGGACACCGAGATCGAAATTTCGTCCTGTTCGTCGCGGTCGAAGGACCAATGATTATGCGCGGCGATTCGTTCGATGATGTCGACAGGATGTTCGGTGCGATCGAGGTCGAGTTGCAAATGCGGCATTCCATGGCCTCGGATGGATCTTGGGGGAACCGGGAAACGCATCCGCATTTCCAGCGATTGGTGCTAGCTGCCGCGCGACTCAAAATTCATTTTGGACCGGCGCCGGATTAAGGAATCACAAGGTGGCGGCCCTTTGCAACTGGCTTTCGCCGGGTTGTCCCCCGCTGAGCGGATCTTGGGCCCTAGGAAACCCGCTCCGTCTGGCTGGGGCCCGCCAGGGCTATTCTTTTCAGGGGATAACAGCGACGCTCAAAAAGGCGGCGAAAGTTGCGGGTAAGGGAGATGAAAGCCACGCATAATGCAATGGGAGGGCGGCGCTGTCTGCTCCAGCAATTTATCAACTGATTCGGATTTATTGTTGACATCCAAGAGCGATCGGCAAAACTCGCCGCCAGCCCAAGGATCACAATCGCGGCGTGCCATCATGGGAAAACGCCACTGGCGTCGGAGGTTCGTTTCATGACGGCGGCGCGGCCTTCCGTGATTTGGATTGGGACGCTGGCGGCCATTGCCCTGCTGGTCGTCCTGTTGCACGAAATCCTGCTGCCGTTCGTGGCCGGGATCGCGCTTGCTTATTTACTCGCCCCCGTGGTCGACCGGATCGAGCGGTTTGGCGTGAACCGCACCGTCGCCGCGCTTGGCATTGTCGGCGTATTCCTCATCGGTGTCGGCGGCGTGGCTGTGCTGGTCATTCCGCTCCTTGGCACGGAGATCGCCGCCTTTATCGAAAAAGTTCCGGATTACATCAGCCGCTTACAGGCTTTCGCCAATAATCCGGACCGTCCCTGGTTGCGCAAGCTCATCGGTGAAGGACTGAGCGAAGCCGAGCAATCGGCGGGCCAGATCGCATCGTTTGCCGCCGACTGGATTCCAACGTTTCTGCGCTCGCTGTGGTCGGACAGCCAGGCCGTGATCTCGATCCTCTCCCTGATGGTGGTGACCCCGATCGTGACCATCTATTTGCTGATGGATTGGAAACATCTGATCGCGTTGATCGACCGGTCCATACCAACGGCGGAGCGCGCGCAAATATTGGCGCTTGCCGGCGAGCTTGATGATACGATTGCCGGGTTCCTGCGCGGGCAGGGGACGATCTGCCTCCTACTCGCTCTTTATTATGCGTTGGCGCTATGGCTGATTGGGCTCAACCACGGTATTCTGATCGGTGTTGCCGCCGGTTTCATCAGTTTCATTCCCTATCTCGGGTCGTTTGCCGGGCTCGTGGCGTCGCTCTGCGTGGCGGTACTCCAGTTCTGGCCGAACTGGACGATGTTTCCCGTCGTGCTCGGTATCTTCCTCATCGGGCAAGCGATCGCGGACTATGTGCTGTCTCCCTATCTCATCGCGTCGCGCGTCCAGCTCAATCCCGTCTGGGTGATGTTTGCGATTACCGCGTTCGGCTATCTGTTCGGCTTCGTCGGTCTCCTCATAGCGGTGCCAGTTGCCGCCGCGATCGGCGTCATCATCCGGTTTGCGATACGCCAACATCTATTCACGCCCGCCGAGGCGGTGCAGGCACCGGCGCCAGCTCCCCCGCCGCAAGCGATCTCTCCGCCGCCCAAGAATTGGCTGAAGGCGGACTTCTGGAAATGACCGGAGCTTAGAACGCAACGTCCTTCGTTCGCCGCCGGTGATCCAGCACAAAGAACACGACGATCACCGCGAGCATCATAAAGATCAGCAAGAGGACAAGCACGGCACTCTCCTCGAACCATGCGATGACGGGAACGCCAAGGCTCAGCACGATTCCAACCGCGCAAAGACGCCAGGAGACAATATGGACGCCGGCCGTGAATGTTCCCAGCGCCAGTAGGGTCAGCACCATGAGGGAGCTGGCGATCTCACTCATCATTTGTTTTACATCGGCGACGAACACGAGATACATCGCAAAGAGAACAGCGGTCCAGTGAAGGGCCTGTGTCGCGATGAGCCGCATATGGGCCTGGCTGCCTTCGGTCCCTTGCCACCTCAGGATCACACAAATGAGGCCGAAGACAGGGGCAAGCCCCATCCAATAGCCCGTCATGGCCTGCCGTGCGAAGTTCGTATAAGCGACACCGAAAATGGCGAGCGCCAGCATCGCGAAATAGGGCCAGTCCCGGCGAAGGATATTGCCCAGGCTGAAGCGGGATTTGGTGGAGCTTTGCTCGCCAAATTCAGAATCGGCTTCAGAATCGGCCATGATGCAAGCTCCCGGATGAGGACGGCGCGGCTCTTCTGAACTGACCGCTCGCGTGACGATGTCATTCTAGCGCTGAAAAAGTTTGGCGCAACCGTGCCGGGCACGAGAGTCGATGCGATGCGAGAGACATTCCGCCTCGCATGGAATGAATGACAGAACGATTACTGCGCCGCGCGGCAGAAACCGGCCTGGATCGCTCCAATTCTGCTGGTAAAATTTACGGGATAGAACCCCTCATGTGACAATGTTTGTCATGGGACGGCCGGGAACCTTTCTCCCCGTAACGCGGTTATCTATTGCAGCGCATATATCTTCTCCGGCGACAGACAGGGATGAGCAGCCTTTTGCGGGACGGAGAAAGTAAAATGGTAACTTTGGACGAGCTCACGGAAGAAATCGCGGAGCGATTCGATCTCGGACCGAAGGCTCCCGCGCTTGTTCAGGAAGTGTTGGGTCTCATCTCCGCACCACCCGGAGGAATTGGCGGATTGCTGGACAAGGTTAAGGCCGCTGGTCTCGAAGATAAGGCAGCCTCCTGGTTGGACAGTTCCTACCCGATGGCGCTTTCGGTGCTGGAGGTGAAATCAGTTCTTAGTACTGAAGATATCAAAACTATCGCGGTAAATACCGGCGAGAGGGAAGATTTCGTCTGCAAGATTTTGGGCTATGCAATACCCAAACTTATCGGTCTTTTGGCAGGAGATGGCTCAATTCCAGAGGCCATTCCTGCCCAGCTGTCTTCACCGCCGCGCGGAGAAGACTTACTCTTTGGGAGAGAGGAGCACTTTCCGATGCGCGAACTGCAAGGCGGTGGTATTGTTGCTATGGGGTACCGTTTGGCGATTCCCGGCGTGGCTCTGCTCATAACCCTCGGGTTGCTCGGCTATACCATCTCATCTGGCACCTCCAGCGATAGTGCCAACTTCCAATCCGGGCCAAGCGTAGGTGTCGCGCAAAATACTCCAGGAACGCCTTCACCGCCAACGCCCTCTCAGCCATGGCAGCCAGCGACCGGCTATGTGACGGCTGCCATAAGCGGCACCAACACCACCGCTACCCCTGCCAGCGCGCAGAAGCCGGTGCTTAGGGCCGGCGAAACGACGAGGGACTTCGACGTCAAGTCAGGGTGGGTCCAAAATCTCAAGGCAGCGGTTGGCGGCAACGGCACCCTGAGGATGTTTGCGGACCAAGGATTTTACGAGGTAGCAACGGTAGCCGGAACAAATCGCGCTTGGCGGATAGGGTCCTTGTGGCCCGTTCAGACGCCGCAATTTGTCGTGGCCGCGCTGACGGGCAGCGGCGCGGCCCACATCAACGTGACGCCGTCAACATTGGCCTTGGGCTCCATCGGCACGTCAGCGGCCCATGTCATCGTCGTGCAAAATACACCTGTAACGGCATCGCCGCCGCCGCCGATCATGGGTGACTTCGCCCTCGCGTCAGGGTGGATCCAAAATCTCAGGGCGGCGTTAGGCGGCTTTGGCGGCGAGAACTCGCAGACGGTGGTCTCGCAAACGCTGTTTTCAGGCAATGGATTTTATGAAGATGCTACGGGAGCCACCGCAAACCACGGCGCTTGGCGGGTTGCTTCCTTATGGCCCGCTCAGCTGCCGCAATTCGCCGTGGCCGCACTGACAGGCGTTGATGCGGCTCCGGTCAGCGCGGTGCCGTCAACATTGGCCTTGGGGTCTGGCGGCAATGAGTCAGGCGAACTTCCAAAGACGAATGTGCTTGATTTCCCAATCATCATTTTCGCACCCGACAGCGCAACGGTTCCATCACGCAGCATCGCCCTGTTGCGGCGGGCTGCTGAGCAGATCAAGCAATTGCCCGCAGGATCGGCGGTTCAAATCAATGGTTATACCCAAGGCGCCGCCAGGCCTGCCTTCAATGCGGAGTTGTCCCAAAAGCGCGCGGACGCCGTACACCGGATCCTCGTTCATGAAGGGGTGAGCCCAGCTCTGCTGAGCGCCAAGGGTTACGGCAGTTCGCTGTCCTTAGCCAGTCGCAACGGCGTCACGGAAGGCCGCAGCAGCAAAATGACGGGGGAAGCGGGCCGCCAGCCCAACGACCGGAGGGTCGAATTCCGCGTCGTTCAGCAAGGCCCATAAGTCGCGCCTATGCAATCATCGTCATGGCCTCGGGGATCGAGTCCCGGGGCTGCGCCGTTCAAACAGACTAGGGCGGGGCCAATTGGAGAGGCGGCCGGTTTTTGACGGGCGATAAGGGTTCGCCCTATAGGCCGGAGCCCTTGCCCAAGCCGATGATCACAGCTTCAAGGGCTGCCACTCTGTGGCTTAGTTTTTCATTCTCCTCGCGGGCCGTTGCGGCCATTTGCTTCACCGCTTCGAATTCCTCGCGCGAGACGACATCCATCGTCGCGAGAAGACGGTCGATTTGACTTTTCACGGCGGTTTCAGCCTCGCGGCGGACGCCTTGCGCCACGCCGGTCGCGTCGGTCATGAGCCGCGCAAAATCATCCAACACCCGATTTGGTGCCATAATTCACTCCATGTCACGCGCGCTTATACCATAGGATCGCTCAAGCGGGGATAAATTTTGGCGGCTGGCTAAAGCATGATCCCGAAAGGTTGCGGGATTTTTGGGCAAGATCAAACGTAGAATCAAAGAAATATGTCGCAACGGTGATTCTTACAAGCGCGTTCATCCGATCCCCTCGCCCAGGCATTTCTCATAAAACTCATCTCGCTCTCGCTGGCCGGGTATCGCGGTTTCCCCCCGCGACAGGGCTTGGTCCGTGCTTGACACGCAGGAGGCTAATTGGGCTTCATCAAACTGCGAACGAGCGCGATGCAAACTGCTGATGGCCGGGATTTCCTTGGCCTGCGACAACGCATTCCCTCTCGATCGGCGGAGCGCCATGTTCTTCACCCTTGCCTTTCCGCGCATCGATCCGGTGCTGATCAACATCGGACCATTGCCGATTCGCTGGTATGCCTTGGCCTATATCACAGGCCTTTTGCTCGGCTGGGCCTATGCGCGGGCCCTGGTTTTGCGAAAAACCCTCTGGGGCGGCATACCGCCACTCGAGCCCTTGGATATCGACGATCTTCTCGTCTATGCGGCCATGGGAGTCATATTTGGCGGCCGGATCGGCTATGTGATTTTCTACAATCCGGGTTTTTATCTCGGGCATCCCGCCGAGGTCCTCGCCGTATGGAAAGGCGGAATGTCGTTTCACGGCGGCCTCGCCGGGACCGCTCTCGCGATTTATCTCCTTGCCAAGCGCAAAAACTTGCCGGTGCTGAGCCTCGCCGATGTCTGCGCCGCCGCGGTTCCGATCGGGCTCTTTCTTGGGCGGATCGCCAATTTCATCAAGCCGGAACTTTGGGGGCGGCCGGCGGACGTGCCTTGGGCGATGGTTTTTCCCGGCGCCGGGCCGTTGCCCCGCCACCCGAGCCAGCTCTATGAAGCGAGCCTCGAAGGGTTTGTACTTTTCTTCGTGATGGTCCTCGCGATCCGTTTGGGGGCGTTGCGCAGGCCCGGTCTGGCCACCGGGATTTTCGCCATTGGCTATGGCGTGGCGCGCATCGTTTGCGAATTTTTTCGCGAACCGGATCCGCAGCTCGGCTTTCTGTTCGGCGGCGCCACCATGGGAATGCTCTTGTCGCTGCCTTTGATCGCGATCGGCATTGCTTTTATTGTCCTCGCAAGCCGGAAGACGGCGGTGAGCGGCATCCAAAGATCAGCATGACTCCCCTCGAAAATCTTATTCGCGAAATGATCCTTGAAACCGGCCCAATGAATATCGAGACCTATATGCGCCTCGCGCTGCTGCATCCGGTGCATGGCTATTACGCCTCGAAAATGCCGCTCGGCGAAAGCGGCGATTTCATCACCGCGCCGGAGATCAGCCAGATGTTCGGCGAATTGATCGGCCTTTGGTGCATCAATGTTTGGCGCGGCATGGGCGCGCCGCGGCCGTTTCTTCTCGCCGAACTCGGGCCGGGGCGCGGGCTCCTCATGGCGGACGCCTTGCGCGCGGCCAAAATCGCACCGGATTTTCTGGACGCATTGGACCTCCATCTCGTCGAGACGAGCGAGATTTTGCGGCAGAGCCAGCGTGCCGCGCTGGAGGCCTCAGGTCTTGCCCCGACATGGCACGCAACGGCCGAGGGCTTGCCTTTTGGCCCCGCGATCATCCTCGCCAATGAATTTTTTGATTGTCTGCCGGTGCGCCATTTCGTCCGCGGCAAGGATGGCTGGCACGAGAGGCTGGTCGGCCTTGATGGCAGCGGGCGTTTGTGCTTTGGCCTTGCGCCGGATCCGGAACCTGGCCTCAACGCTCCGGGCGAGCCGGGTCAAGTGCTGGAGGCGGGTATGGCGGGGCTGCGTGGGATGGCGCGGCTTGCCGGGCGCATCGCGGCGCAAGGCGGCGCGCTTCTCGTGATCGATTATGGCTACGATACGCCGGCGCGGAGCGAAACCTTGCAGGCGGTGAAGCAGCATCGCTTCGCCGATCCCTTGGCCGATCCGGGTGAAGCCGATCTCACCGCGCATGTCGATTTTTGCGCCCTCGCCCGTGCCGCCCGGGCAGCGGGTGCCGCAGTTCATGGCCCCGTGCCGCAAGGCGAATGGCTTGTCCGTCTTGGCATCCATGAGCGGGCCGCGGCGTTGCGGCGGCATGCCGGCGCGCAGCAGAGCGCCGCCATCGATGCCGCTCTCCTGCGCTTGGCGGGCGATCGGGCGGTCCCCGGCGGTGCCACGATGGCGCGTCTCTTCAAGGTGCTCGCGGTGGCGAGGCCCGGGACCAGGGACTTGCCCGGCTTCGAGGCGGCGGCCGCGTGATGCAACAATCAGCAACGCCGCTCCGCGCGGCGCTTCTCGAGGGTCCGGGCCTGGCCCATGGATTTTTCACGAGGCAAGGCGGCGTCTCGACCGGCGTTTACGCCTCGCTCAATGGCGGCGTCGGCTCAAGGGATGATCCGCATGCCGTTGCCGAGAACCGGCGCCGGATGGCCCTGACACTGGGCATCGATCCCGCGCATTTGCTGGTGCCCTATCAGGTCCATTCGCCCAACGCGCTGGTCGTGACGCAAGCATTTGCCGAGCGCCCGCGTTGCGATGCTCTTGTCACTGCCGTTCCGGGTCTTGGCCTCGGCGTCACCGGCGCCGATTGCGGCATGATCCTTTTCGCCGACAGGGAGGCGCGGGTGATTGGCGCCGCGCATGCCGGCTGGAAAGGCGCGCTCGCCGGCGTGCTGGAAGCCACGCTCGCGGCGATGGAAACGCTCGGCGCCCGCCGCGCTGCGACAGCCGCCGTTCTCGGCCCGGCGATCTCAAAAAGCAGCTATGAAGTCGGCGCCGAATTCGCCGAGCGATTCATCGCGGCTTCGGAGAGCTATGCGGGCTTCTTTTCGGCATCCGTGCGCGACGGGCATTTCCTGTTTGATCTGCCAGGCTTTATTGCGATGCGGCTGCGGGGTGCGGGCATCGGGTCATTCGCGGATTTGGCGCGCGATAGCTATGCCGAGCCCGAACGCTTCTATTCCTACCGCCGCTCCGTGCATAAAGCCGAGCCCGATTACGGCCGCCAGATCGCCGCCATCGCGCTCGTCTGAATGGCCTTTCAAGCCGCCGCTTTCTCGATAAGGGGTCCGGCCGCCTTCGGCTCCGCCGGCGCCCCCTCCCATTCCGTATTGGCCGGGATCTGTTCGCCCTTCATGACGAGGGTCAGGGGTCCCAAGCGCGCATAGTCGAAAATATGCGTGTCGTACAGCACGGTGGAGCCGGCGCCGACGGTGACACCGTTGCCGACGAAGACCGTGCCGACCTTCATGACCCGGTCCTCGTAGAGATGCGTTTGCAAGGCGCAATGCGCATTCAACGCCACGTAATCGCCGACGCTCACACAGTCGAATTCGGTGATGTCGGTCATGTCCATATAGACCCCGCGGCCGAATTTCGTGCCGAACAAACGGATGATCCACGGCAGGAAAGGCGTGCCGCGCAAATGGTCGAGCAAAACCTTGCCGGCCAAGCCCCAATAGATGACGGCAACCGCCTCGGTCCGCATGGCCCACCAGGACCACATCGGCATCATCACCGGCTCGTAGCGTCCCATCGTGATCCATTTCAAGATGATCACCAACAGGGTCATGATCAGGCTAATGCCGGCAGCAGCCAGCGTGAATTGCCAGAGCACCTCGAAATATTTGCCTTCGAGCACGCCCGTGCTGAACCATTCGACCGACCATGTTCCAAAGGTAATGAACAGCATGATCGGCAGGGAAATCGTGACCGCCTCGAAACAGGCGCGCGCGATTTTTTTCCAGCGCGGCGCTTCATAGGTCCAGTTGGCGCCGCCGCCGTCGAAGGTCTGGCGGACCGGGAGCTTGATCGGCGGCGATCCAAACCAGGTATCGCCCTCGCGCATCAAATCATTCGCGGGCGGCTTCGACTTGATGCCGATCAGCGCGCCCCCCGGAATGTCGGATCCGGCTGGCACCACGGCGCTATTGCCGACGAAAACGCGCGGACCCGTCTTGACGCGTTTCAAATACATCCAGCCGTTGCGGATTTCCTCGTCGCCAAGGATGACCTCATCGGCGATGAAGCATTTCTCGCCGATCTCGACGAGATCGTAGCGGCCGGACAAATTCGTCGAAATTTCCGCGTCCTTGCCGATCTTGGCGCCCATCAGCCGGTACCAAGCGCGCATATAGACCGTGGCGAACAAGGACGACAGCGTTTCGAGCGTCACCTCGGTTGCAAGCGCCACCGCCCATTTGCGGAAATAGAACCAGGAATGAACCGAATAGGTCCCTTCGCGCACAATCGGCAGGATAATCCAGCGGCATACTGCGATGAAGCCGACGGTGACGAGCACCATGACGAAGGCGGTGGGCATGGCCATGATGGGGATCGACAGCATGTAGAGGGTGCGATCGAAATCGGCGGTGCCGATCAGATCATCGATCCGGTCGAAGACCCAAAAGGCCGGGAAAATCGGCAACAGGCCAAGCGGCGGAATCGCCAGCAGCAGGATCGTATAAAGGACCGCCATGACCGCCCGCCTCGGGCCGGATGCCGCGGGCGGCGGGTCGAGAGCGGCGCGATCCACCATGCCGACCTTGCGCCCCGGCGCGCCATCCCACACTTCCCAGGCGCCGACACGCCCGCCGGCGCCGATGGAAGTCAGGTCGCCAAGCTCGGCCCCCTCTCCGATGACGACATTTTCCTCGATGACGCAGGAGGATCCGATATAGGCTTCGGCGCCGATGTCGATCGTGCCGATAATGAGTTCGTTTCCCTCGACCCGCGCATTGGCGAAATTGGCGTTCGATCCGATGCTGCAGCCGTCGCCAATCGAGATCAGATCGACGGCGCCCGGCTCGATCTCGCCGATGATCGCGTCCTTGCCGACTTTCGCCCCGAGCGCCCGCAGATAGAACCGCATGACGGGCGAGCCTTGGAACCATATGATATGAACGAGTCCGAAGAAACGCTTCATCAGCCACCAGCGGAAATAATAAACTCCCCACAAGGGATAGCGCCCAGGCTTGGTCTTGCCGATCAGCAGCCATTTCGCGGCGATGACGATCGCCACCGTCACGACGTTGATGCACATATAGACGCCGATGAGCGAGCCGGCCTCCTCTAAGAAGGTCGCATCGGTGCCGGTCAGAAGCATGTAGCTCACAAACACGCCAAGCCATTGCGCGGTCACGAGCGCGAGAATGACGGGAAGCACCAAGGCCTGCGCGCAGCCGCAGAGGAAGCGGCGCAACAAGGGCGGCGGCACGAAAGAAAGATTTTCGGCGGCAGCACCCTGCCCCCATTTACGGTCGAGAAGCTCGGCCATCACGCGGAGTGAACGCCCTGTGTAGACGTCTTGCAAGGTGATCTTTGCCAGCGAAGGCCACTCGCGCACGACCGAGATGAAACGCGCCGCGAGCAAGGAATGGCCGCCGAGATCGGTGAAGAAATCGGCATCGAAAGGAATGGCCTGCGGCGGCAGCACGCGTTTGGCGGCCTCGAGGAGCTTCGCCTCGGTCTCGTTGCGCGGATCTTCCTGTGCATCGATGGCATCGGCTGCGGTCAGTTCAATCAGCTTCAGGCTCTTGCGGTCGATCTTGCCGGAGGCGAGTTTGGGCAGGATTTTGACTTGCTCGAACCGGGACGGCACCATATAGGCGGGCAGGCTTTGCCGCAGCTCGTTACGCAAAACCTTGGTGTCAAGTTCGCTATCGAAACCCGCGACGACGAAGGCGACGAGTTGTTCGATCCCGTCGTCGGTGCGCAAGACCACCGCGGCCTGGGCGACGCCGCTAAGCTCGGTGAGCTTGGTTTCGATCTCGCCCAGTTCGACGCGGAAGCCGCGCACTTTCACCTGATCGTCGATCCGGCCTCGGAAGCCTATTTCGCCATTTGCTTCGATCAGAACGGCGTCGCCGGACCTGTACAACACCGGGTCCGGTATTTCGGCTGGGAATGAATTGGCGGCGAATGGATTGGCAATAAATTTTTCGCGGGTGAGCCGGTCGCGGTGCAAATAGCCATTTGCCACCCCAGGTCCGCCGATGAGAAGCTCGCCTTCCACGCCAGGCGGGAGAAGATCGAGACCTTCGGTCGCCACATAGCAGGTGTAGTTCGGTATGGGCAGCCCGATTGTCACCGGCTGGCCTGGCCGCACTTCGGCGACGGTTGCGACAACCGTCGTTTCGGTCGGGCCGTAGGAATTGAATATTTTGCGCCCTGGCCTGCACCAGCGGCTGGCGATCGAAGGCGGGCAAGCCTCGCCGCCAAGGATAATCAGCCGCAAGCTTGCGACATCGCGCGGCAGCAGCGAAAGCAAGGTCGGCACGGTATCGAGCACGCTCACCCGGTGTTCTTCGAGAAGGCCAGGAAGCTTGTCGGCCTCACCCATCATCTCGGCGCTCGCCACGAAAAGCGCGGCGCCGACAAGATAGGGAATCCAAATTTCCTCCATCGAGAGATCGAAGGCGACGGAGGCACCCTGGAAGACGACATCGCTCTCCTGGACACCATAAATCTCATTGGCGGCACGCAAATAATGGCAAATATTGCGCCCCGAAATCACGATGCCCTTGGGTGTTCCGGTCGAGCCTGACGTGTAGATGAGATAGGCTGGGTCCTCAGGTCGGGCCCCGAGCGCGCGGGCGTCGACTCGCACCGCGTCCAAAATATCCTGGGAATCGGCCAAAAGCCCGGCAAAGGTCCAAGCCGGGCAGGGCGCCGTGAGCTTTTCCGCGAAAGCAGAGGTGGTCCAGATGCCCCTAGCTTCGGCGTCGGAAAGGCAAATGGCGACGCGCTCGGCGGGGGCGTCCGCGTCGAAGGGAAGCCAGGCGGCGCCGGTCTTGGCGATGGCGATCTGGGCGATCAGAAGCTCGTGGCCGCGCGGCATCCAGAGGCCGACAATCCGGCCCGGACAAACCCCCTTTTGCAAAAGGCCGTGGGCGAGCGCTTCCGCTTTCGCATCGACCTCGGCATAGCTGAGCTTGCCCTCGGGCGTGATCATGGCGATGGCGTCAGGCTGACGAGCGGCGGTCGCGGCAAAGATCTCGCAGAGCAATTCATCGCGGATCAAATCCGGCCGCGCGGGGCCGCGCAGAATGGCACCGTCGGAAAGCGCTGGATGCCGGTCTTTTTCGAGGGACGCTTGGGCGGTCGCCAAACTGTGCAGCATGGGTAATCCTGTTCGTGCCAATGCCTGTTAGCTTAGGCGGCCTTGCCGGATATCAAGGGCTGATGGCGACAGCATGGCCCTCGCAACGACCCCACATGGCAAAACCTTGGGGGGCTGTCCAAGGTCGGTGGCGACGCAGGGGCCAGCGCCCGCTTCGTGTTCGGTCCCGGACAGACTCATGGAGGCGCTCTTGTAAACCTTAACGAGGTGGGAGGGAACCCCGGTGCCCGCGACCGGCCGCGTGGCAGCAGGCAAGGAGCTTCCAACGATCAAAAATCCACTATTTATATAAAACTACTCTAAATTCGTCTTCTTTGGTGAAGTTTTATCTTGAAAAGCCTGTCTTGCCGCATCCAAAACGATGAAGATTCATCTTGGACAGGCAAGCTGAATGCGTGGTGAACGGCTTAATCCTTGCCCACGACCGAGATATCGGGTGCGGCTGGATTCTTCATGCCGACGATATGGTAGCCCGAGTCGACGTGCAAGATTTCGCCCGTGATACCGCGCGCCATGGGTGAAAGCAGAAAGGCGGCACTTTCGCCGACCTCCTCGATCGTGACCGTGCGCCGCAACGGGGCATTATATTCGTTCCATTTGAGAATATAGCGGAAATCGCCGATGCCCGAGGCCGCCAAAGTCTTGATCGGGCCGGCGGATATCGCATTCACCCTGATGTTGCGCTGGCCGAGATCGGCGGCAAGGTAACGCACGCTCGATTCGAGGGCAGCCTTGGCGATCCCCATGACGTTATAATGCGGCATCCATTTTTCGGCCCCGTAATAGGTCAGGGTCAGCATGGCGCCGCCGTGCTGCATCAGTTTTTCGGCACGCTGGGCCACCGCAGTGAAGGAATAGCACGAAACCAAGAGCGAATTCGTGAAGTTTTCCGCGGTTGTGTCGATATAGCGGCCGGTCAGCTGATCCTTGTCGGAAAAAGCGACGCAGTGCACGACGAAGTCGAGATTTCCCCAAATGTGCTCGATTTCTTGAAATACCGTGTCCAAGGTCGCGGTGTCGGTAACATCGCAATCGCCCAAGACTTTGGCGCCGAGTTCCCGTGCCAGCGGCCGGACCCGTTTTTCGAGCGATTCGCCTTGAAAGGTGAAGGCGAGTTCGGCCCCCGCTTCATGGGTGGCCTTGGCGATCCCCCAGGCGATCGACCGGCTGTTGGCAATCCCGAGGATCAAACCACGTTTTCCAGCGAGAATGCCCGGGGCTTGCAGGCCGTGTGTGGAGATTTCCAGTTGGGTCATGCGCGATCCGGACCAGAGAGGAAAAAAATAGAAAAGCCGCCTTTTGGAACGGCCACGGCGTCCGCCGCGTTTAAAGGCTGCGCTGCTTTAGCGCAAGACTGCTTCGACAGGAAACGCTCTAGGCTGATTTTGGGTTCACGCATAGCCGGGACAGCCCTCAGAGGCGAGAGCATGAGCGCAATACGGTGCAGGCTATTGGATAAGATCACGCGGCAGCGCAAAAAGATAGGACCATGAGCTCAATCCGTTGATACGATCCTGGTTTCACGAAAGAGCGGTAAGGCCAATCAACAACACCGGCGAGGGAGAGAATCGGTGGTCTTGCGGGACGATTTGAATTCATGCGCACTCCGGCTCCGCCGTTATGCGCGGGCGCTCGTTGCCGGCCATCCTGCACCAAATCCTTTCGCCGACGATCTCGTCCAGGCGATTTTGCTACGGACATCGGAAGCCGGTACCACGTCAAGGCTGGCCGGAACCGATCTTCATCTCCACCTCTATATGCTGCTGACCGAATGGCATCGGGAGAGGCTGGCAGCCGGAAGGTTGGGCGCCAAAACTCCCATGGTGAAAGAAAATTTCTATGCGGGCGGGGGGCGCACCGCCGGGAAAATTCCGCCCTCCGCGCCGCGACGCGGCCCATTCGCGGATGCGCTCCTTGCGCTTGCGCTTGAGGAGCGGGAGGCCTTGCTGCTGGTCGTGCTGGAAGGTTTCACCCATGCGCAGGCGGCGCGCATATTGAAAATTTCGAAGACCATTCTTGTCGCGCGGCTGGCGCGGGCGCGGGCCATGCTCGGCGAAATTCCAGCGGCGGATTGTGCCGCTCGCCCGGTAAGGGTGCTTCCCTCCTATTTGCGCGTGGTCAAATAGCTACTCATGTCAGCAAGCGGCTTGGAGCCTCCTGTCAGCGAGGCGGAACTGCATGGTTTTGTCGACGGCGGCTTGGATCGCGGCCGCCGCCGCGCTGTTTTGGCATTTCTCGCCGACTCTCCGGCGGACGCGGCGCGCGTCGAGACATGGCGGCGGCAGAACGAATGGATACGCGCCGCTTTCGCATCGCTGGACACTCCGCATTCGCCGTCGCCTTTGCCAGGAGTGACGGCCAGGGGGGGCAGGCAAGACGACGTTCGCGCGGCCACAAAAATCTGGCTCGAGCGTTGGTTTGCGCAGCTGATTGGGCTTGCCTTCGCGGGCGGCGTGGTGCTGACGGCGGGCGTGACGGCTGTTTATTTTGCCGAACGCGCGGCCCTGCCGCAAGGCGTGACGTTGACCTCCAGCGATGTCAGCGTGGCGCCGGCCGATGAGGCCTTCGCCGCGCTCTCGATAAAGGCGCTCCAGACCTCCGGGCCGCCACCAGCAGCAGGGCTTTCAGCAAAGGAAAAGCGGCAAGCACATAATCTAGCGGCGCCGCTGTTGCCGAATTTGCCGGCCGCTTCTGGCTTAAAGCTCAGCGGCGTCCGCGCGATGCCGGGCGAACAGGGCCAAATGCTCTGCCTCTATTACACCCGGCCGGATGCCGGCACGCTCGCGCTTTGCGCCGAAAAAACCCCGGGCCCGAGCGAGACGGAAGCGCGGCTTTCCGGCAGCTATCCCGCGGCCGCGATCTCCTGGCGTCAGAAGGGCGCTAATTATGCTCTCGCGGGCGCTCTCCCCGCGCCGGAGCTTCGCGCTTTGGCGGATTCGGTGCGCGCACAAGTCGAGGCTTTCGACGGCAAATAGATGATATGTGAAACATCAATTTTGTCCGTTCGCGGCCAAAAATCTTACCAAAATGTTTCACGTGAAACAGTTTTGTCCGATTGAGGCCTGAAATCTTACAAGGCTGAAACCAGCGGCCCCTCTTCCAATATGTAATATCGGCAGCATTTATTGTCTTTTGCGCCAAAAACGGCAGCGAATGGCGCTTGACTTTTGCCACACGCCAATTCGGAACCATGATGCCATGCCGGGTGCATGTGCGGCTTTAAACGCGATGGGACGCCGTCAGTGTGATGGGTCTGCCGTGCGATGAATGGAGTGGTGCGGCCTGAGCGGCCGCTGTGGCTTGTGAAGGGGTCTCTTCTGCGTCATAGCCGGGCTAGCCCCGGCTATCCAAACGCCGGTGCCGGGAGTCTGGATGCCCGGCTCAAGGCCGGGCATGACGGTGAGGGCGCCTCACAAAAAGCTCTGCCCGGCCGCCGTTGGGGGAACGCCGAGATGCGCCGCGAGGCTTGCCCCAATATCCGCAAAAGTTTCGCGGCGGCCGATGCGGCGGCCCTCGATGCCGGGGCAGAAGACCAGAATCGGCACATGCTCGCGGGTGTGGTCAGTGCCGGGCCAGGTCGGGTCCGTGCCATGGTCGGCGGTGATCACGGCGATATCGCCTCGCTGCATCACAGCGAAGAGCTCGGGCAGCCTTGCATCAAATGTTTCCAGGCAATGCGCATAGCCCGGCACGTCGCGGCGGTGGCCGAAATCCGTGTCGAAATCGAGGAAGTTTGTAAAGATCAAGCCGCCATCCGGGAGCTTAGTCAAGGCGTCGAGCGTGGCGTCGAAATGCGCCCTATTGTTTTCGCGCTTGATCTCCTCGCCGGTAAAACGATGCGCGAAAATATCACCGATCTTGCCGATAGACACGATTTTCCGCGACACGCCCGCGAGCCGCTCGAGCAAATTGCCGGGCGGCGGAGGCTGGGAAAAATCCTTGCGGTGCGGCGTGCGGGTAAAGCCGCGGCTTGGGCTGCCCTCGAAGGGTCGCGCGATGACGCGGCCGATGTTGAGCGGATCGCAGAGGCGGCGCGCGATTTGGCACAGCTCATAGAGCCGGTCGAGACCAAAAATGGTTTCATGCGCGGCGATTTGGAAAACCGAATCCGCCGAGGTGTAGCAGATGGGCGCCTCTGTCCTTATGTGCTCGGCGCCAAGACGCGCGATGATCTCGGTTCCCGATGCATGGCAATTGCCGAGAATGCCGGTCAGGCCGCCCTTGGCGATCAAGGCCTTGATCAGTTCGGGCGGAAAGCAAGGCACGGTTTTTGGAAAATATCCCCAGGGTTCGAGTGCCGGCGCTCCGGCGATTTCCCAATGGCCGGAAAGCGTATCCTTGCCGGGCGCCCGCTCGACCCCAAACCCCCAGAGCGCGCCGGGTCGCTCGGGGTGCGTAAGGCAAGGCGGCAAAACTCCGGTTGAAGCCTCGGCGGCGAGACCAAGGCCGAGAGCGTCGAGATGGGGAATGCGCAAAGCGCCGCCGCGCAGATCTTTCCGGCTGGCCTCGCCCTTGGCGCAGGCGGAAGCGAGATGGCCGAGCGTATCGGCGCCCGCATCGCCGAACTGAGCGGCATCCCCGGCGCCGCCGCAGCCAAGCGAATCGAGAACGAGAAGGAGCGCGCGGGGCACAGGTATGTCCTATTGGCTCACGGCGCCGGCCACGGCCTTGACCTCGAACGCCGCCGCGAAAAGCGCCCGCGTATAGGCGCTGCTAGGATTTGCTAGGAGTTCCACGGCGGCGCCGGATTCGACGACCTTGCCGTCGCGCATGACGATGATTTCGCTGGCAAGCGCGCGGACCACTTTCAGATCATGGCTGATGAAGAGATAAGCAAGGCCGCGCCGCTTTTGCAAATCGCGCAAGAGATCGACGATCTGCGCTTGCACCGACATGTCGAGCGCCGAGGTCGGCTCGTCGAGGACGATGAATTTGGGCTCAAGGACAATCGCCCGCGCGATCGCGATGCGTTGCCTTTGCCCGCCGGAAAATTCATGCGGATAGCGATCCATCGCTTCCGGATCGAGGCCGGTATCGGTAAGCGCCTGCGCGACGATCTCGCGTTTGCGGGCCGTGGACATGGATTTATATTGCACGCCGAGGCCTTCGGCGACGATATCGGCGATGGGCAGCCTTGGCGACAAGGAACCATAAGGGTCCTGAAACACGATCTGCATGTCACGCCTGAGCGGCCGCATAGCGGTGAAGTTGAGCCCCTGGATCGGGCGTCCGAGAAAGACGATCGCACCCTCGCTCCGGATAAGGCGAAGGATGGCGAGGCCGAGTGTTGTTTTGCCGGAACCGGATTCGCCGACAACGCCGACCGTCTCGCCTTCGCGCACAGATATCGAGACGTCGTCCACCGCCTTGACGAAGCCGACGGTTTTGCGGAAGAACCCGCGCTTGATCGGAAACCAGACGCGGATATCGCTTGCCTCGACGATGGTTTTCGCAGCCCTATTGACGGCGGGCGGAGCGCCTTTCGGTTCGGCCGCGATGAGCGCCTGCGTGTAGGGGTGCTGCGGCCCTAAGAACAGTTCCGCCATCGTGTTGGTTTCGACGATTTTGCCTTTCTGCATCACCGCCACATCGTCGGCGATTTTGCGGACGATGCCGAGATCATGCGTAATGAAGAGCATCGCCATATTATGGCGGGCCTGGAGCTCCTTTAAGAGCTCGAGGATTTGCGCTTGAACGGTGACATCGAGGGCGGTTGTCGGTTCGTCGGCGATAAAAAGATCGGGCCGGTTGGCGAGCGCCATGGCGATCATCACGCGCTGGCGCTGGCCCCCGGAGAGCTGGTGCGGGAAGGCGCCGAGACGCCCGCCCGGATCTGGAATACCGACTTCCCGTAAAAGCTCGACAATCCGGTCCTTAATCTTTTGGGCACCCCTGGCGCCATGCAGCTCCAGGATTTCGCCGATTTGTTGGGCGATCGTATGCAACGGATTGAGCGAGGTCATGGGCTCCTGGAAGACCATGGTGATTTGGGCGCCCCGGATCTCGCGCAGCCGGCCCTCGCGGACCGCCAACAGATCCTCGCCCTTGAAGAGCACTTGGCCTTGCACCTCGGCGGCGCGGCTCAGCAGACGCACGATCGAGAGGGCGGTGACCGATTTGCCGGAACCCGACTCGCCGACGAGCGCCAAGGTGGTGCCGCGTTTCAGGCTAAAGGACACGTCGTCGACGGCGAGCGTCGCATGACCGCCCTGCCGGAAGCGGACGTTCAGGTCACGGACGTCGAGGAGAAGGGCGTCAGGCACGAAAATATCCTACGAGGCAAAGCGTTCCAACAAGGCGCGAAATCGCAGCTAACTCTTTATGCAAGCCTCTAAGCAAGCGTCTTCCTTGGATCAAACGCATCGCGCACGGCCTCGCCGATGAAGACCAGCAGCGACAACATGATCGCGATCACGAGAAAGCCGGTGAGGCCGAGCCAGGGTGCGGCGAGATTCGACTTTCCCTGCAACAAGAGTTCGCCGAGCGACGGCGAGCCAGGTGGCAAGCCAAAGCCCAGAAAATCGAGCGCGGTCAGCATCGTGATCGAGCTGTTGAGGACGAAGGGGAGAAACGTCAGGGTCGCGACCGTCGCATTCGGCAAGACATGCTTCACGATGATCGCTCCATTGGAGAGCCCGAGGGCGCGGGCGGCGCTGACATATTCGAAATTGCGGGCGCGCAAGAATTCGGCGCGCACCACATGCACAAGCCGAACCCAGGAAAACAGCAAAAGAATGCCGAGCAGCACGAAAAAACTTGGCGTGATGATCGAGGCAATGATGATCAAAAGGAAAAGCTCCGGGAGCGACGACCATATCTCGATGAAACGTTGAAAAATCAGATCAGTCCAGCCGCCAAAATAGCCTTGCACGGCGCCGGCGGCGACCCCAATGATCGAGGAGATGGCCGTAAGCGTCAACCCGAACAGGATCGAGAGGCGAAAGCCATAGAGGAGCCTTGCCAGGACATCGCGGCCTTGATCGTCGGTCCCAAGCCAGTTCCACTCAATATCCCGGCAGGTGCCATCAGGCTTTTTATAAATGCGCAGCACGGCGGCGCGGCATTGCGCCTCGCTCAGCATCCAGGTTGGCGGCGACGGCGCGGGGACGGGCAGCTGCCGGTTGATGGTCCGGTAGGAATAGCGGACCGGTGGCCATAGCATGAAGCCATGATCCTCGATCTCCTTGGCGATAACCCTGTCGCGATAGTCGGTTTGCGCGAGAAAGCCGCCGAATTTTTCCTCCGGGTAATCATGCAGTATTGGCAGTAAAATCTCGCCTTTGTAAACAACGAGCAGCGGCTTGTCGTTGGCAATGAATTCCGAAAACAGCGAGAGGATAAAAAAGAAAAGAAAAATCCAGAAAGACCAATAGCCGCGTGTGTTGGCTTTGAAATTGGCAAGACGGCGCTGGTTGATCGGGCTAAAATGAAACGGCCGGGTTTGCCCGCCCGGCGCGGCAGGGGCTGCCGAAATTCCGCTCTCGGACGAGGAAACCCGCACAGCCTAGACTTCTCTCGTTTCGAAATCGATGCGCGGATCGATCCACATGTAGGTCAAGTCGGACAGAAGGTTAACGAAGAGACCGAGCAAGGCGAAAATATAGAGATCGGCGAAAACGACCGGATAGTCACGGTTGACGATCGATTCGAACGACAGAAGACCGAGCCCATCGAGCGAGAAGATCGTTTCGATCAAAAGCGAGGCGCCAAAGAAAGCCGCGATGAAGGCGCCGGGAAAGCCGGAGACGACGATCATCATGGCATTGCGGAAGACATGGCCGTAGAGCACGCTTGCCTCGCTCAAGCCTTTCATCCGCGCCGTTTGCACATACTGCTTGCCAATCTCGTCAAGAAACGAATTCTTGGTGAGAAAAGTCGAGGTCGCGAAGGCGCCAAGCGTCATCGACACGACGGGTAGCGTGATATGCCAGAAATAATCGGCGATCTTGCCCGCGAGCGAGAGCTGCGGCCAGTTTTCCGAGGTGAGGCCGCGCAGCGGAAAAATCTGCCAGAAGGAGCCGCCGCAAAACAGCACGATAAGGAGGATGGCGAAGAGAAAGCTCGGGATCGCATAGCCAGTGATGACGACGGCCGAAGACCAAATATCGAAGCGTGAGCCATCGCTCACCGCCTTCTTGATGCCCAGAGGAATCGAGATCGCATAGGAAAAAAGCGTCATCCAAAGACCAAGCGAGATGGAAACCGGCAGTTTTTCCTTGATGAGTTGCAAAACCGGTACGTCGCGAAAGTAGGACCGTCCGAAATCGAAGGTGGCATAATTCTTGAGCAGCAGAAAAAAACGCTCATAGGCCGGCTTGTCGAAGCCGAATTGTTTTTCGAGTTCGGCGATAAATTTCGGGTCGAGGCCCTGGGCGCCCCGGTATTTCGACGACATGTCGCCGCCGCCGCCGCCCGTATTGCCGGTTTCGCCGCCGCCGCCAAAATGCGCGGTCGCGCCGGAGTCGAGTCCCTGCAATTGCGCGAGTACACGCTCGACCGGCCCGCCTGGAGCAAATTGCACAATGGCGAAATTGATCAGCAAAATTCCGAAGAGGGTCGGAATCATGAACAGAAGACGGCGCGCGATATAGGCAAACATCGTATGCTTTCAGCGGCCGGCGAAATGGATGCGCTTGGCTTTATTCTCGTCGTACCACCAGGTCGAGACGACGCCGGTCTCATATCTCGGGCTGCGCTCGGGACGGCTGAACAGATCCCAATAGGCGACAAGATGATTGGGCTTGTTCCACATGGGAACCCAATAATGCCCGGCGCGCAGGATGCGGTCGATCGCCCGGCAGATAAAGGTCAATTGCTCGCGCGTATCAACGACCAGGGCCTTTTCGATCAAGGCGTCGACCACCTTGTTGGCGATTCCCGAGGCGTTGTGCGAGCCGGGCAGGCTCGCCGCCTCCGACCCAAATGTCAATCGCATGAAGTCGCCGGGCGTGAGGCCGAGACCGAAGCGCGACGTCACCACATCATAATCGAAATCATCGAGGCGCCGCTTATATTGTGCCGCATCGACAACGCGATAGCGCGCTTCGATGCCGAGGAGCTTCAGGTTCTTGATGAAAGGCGCGGTATGCGGCTCCAAGGCATTATCGAAATCCAGAAACTCGATTTCGAAAGGTTTGCCATCGGGAAGCGTCAAGAGCGTGCCCGCGCGTTTGCATCCCGCCTCCGAGAAGAGTTCCGACGCCTGCCGCAACAGCTCGCGGTCCTGGCCCGCCGCATCCGAGACCGGCGGCACATAGACCTCGCCGAACACGGTTGGATCGAGCGCGTTGCGATAGGGTTCGAGCAGAACAAGCTCCTCGGGCGCCGGGCTGCCTTGCGCCGCCATCGGAGAGTTCTGGAAATATGATGTGGTGCGTGCATAGACGCCATACATGATATTGGCGTTGGTCCATTCGAAGTCGAAGGCAAGACCGATCGCCCGCCGGATTCTTGGATCCTTAAACTTATCTCGCCGCACGTTGAGGAACCAGCCCTGTGTCCCCATTGGCGATTCATCCGGCAGTGTCGCACGAATGATCCGGCCATCCTTGGCGGCGGCAAAATCATATCCGGTTGCCCACACGGACGAGGTGAATTCCTCCCGGAATGTGAAGGCGCCCGCCTTGAATGCCTCGAAGGCGACTTTCCGGTCACCGAAATATTCAAATCTTATGCGATCGAAATTCCCCTGACCCACATTAACGGGAAGATCCTTGCCCCAATAATCTTGAACGCGTTCGAATGTGATGTAATGGCCGGTATCGAAAGAGCCGACCTTATAGGCGCCGGAGCCAAGCGGCGGCTCGAGCGTCGTCTCATCGAAGGGATGGCTTGTGTAATAGGCGGCGGAAAAGACCGGTTGCCCGGCGACGATCAAAGCCGCTTCCCGGCTATGGTGCGGCTTCAGGCGTATCCTGACGATGTCGTCGGCCTCGGCCTCGGCGGCTTCGAGATCGCGAAGCGACTGGCGGATCGACGGATGCCCCTTGGTTTTCAGAAGATTCAAGGAAAATGCGACATCGCGCGCGGTCAAGGGCGATCCATCGTGGAACCTTGCCTCCTTGCGCAGAAGAAAGCGGTAGACCGTCTTGTCGGCCGAAACCCGCACGGCGCGCGCTATGAGGCCATAAGCCGAATCCGGCTCGTCGCCGCTACCAGCCATCAGCGAATCGAAGATGGCACCCATGCCGGCGGCGCCATCGCCTTTCAGAATATAGATATTTAGCGTGTTGAAGGTGGTGAAATTCTGATTGCCGGAGGTCGCGCTGACCTGAAGGGCGATCTCGCCGCCCTTTGGCGCATCCGGATTCACATAAGGAAAATGGCTGAACCCTTCGGGCATGGCGAGGTCGCCGAAGATCGAGAGGCCATGCGTCTCGATTTCTTGTGAAGCCGCCAGCGCGGCCGGTGCAAGAAACCGCGGCAAGACTCGCGGCAAGATCAATGCAGCGGCGCCAAAACGCAGCACCGTGCGGCGGCTGAGGGCATGGGAAATTCGCGGAAAGGATTTCGCTGTCAAAATTTGTCCTTCAAGGCGAATGTGGTGGGGCCATGCGGTGCTTAGACCAGGATCGCTTCAAGGGCGATCGCTGATGGCCTCGCGCATTTTGCTTTGTCGTATAACCTGATCCAAAAAGTCTGCAACTTTCTGCGGTCATGCTCTAGCTGGACTGGCTATAATAGGCATGAAAAAGCCGGGCAGGAACCCGGCTTTTGCAATAACGTACAGCGCCTGGAAAGTCTCATTTTCCCGCTATGGGCTCGGGCAAGGGCTCGGGATTGTCTGCCAATGAGTGCAAATAGTCGATGAGGTCGGCCCGTTTGGCGGGATCGGCTTCTCCCGCGAAGGCCATTTTGGTGCCCTGGGCAAAAGCTTTGGGATTGGTGAGGAATAGGTCGAGATCCTCATAGGTCCATGTGCCCCCCTTGGCCTTGAGCGCGTCGGAATAGGCAAAACCCGCGACCGAATCTTTGGGCCGTTCAACAATACCATAGAGCGGCGGACCGATCTTGATGCCGCCCCCTTTCTCGAAAATATGGCAGGCTTGGCAGGGCTTTGTGGCCGACTCGCCTTTTGTCACATCGGCCTTGGCCAAACGGTCCGCAATCGGCGCGATGGCCGGCGCGGCTGGGCCGTTTGCGGCGGCCGCGGTTTCCTGCGCCGCAGGCAGCGGGTAGCCTGGCTTGCCAAGCCGGGCAGGCGTAAAAATCGCGCTGGAGATGACATTCAGCCACATCGCAAAGAGAAGCGTTCCAAGGAACGCTCCGGCGATTTTGTTCAGTTCGAACGTATCCAAATCAGGGTCTCCGTCTCTCATGACTCAGAGCCGCCACGCGAGAGGCTAAAACGGACCCCTTATGCCGGCATGATGTCATGACCATGTATCCGCGAGCAATGTTTTGCCGCGATGCAGTTTGCGCGCCAGAGAAGACCGGAAGAAACTCGGATGGAATGGGGCGCGTTCACGCATGTCCCGAAAAAATTGCCCGGCTTTCTCGAAGGAGACATGCTCCAACTCTTTGATTTTAATTTGCGTCCTATCCCTCAAGGGAATCCATTTGAGCGGGACGCGATCACGTGCGCGACGCATTGCCGCGTGCGCCGGAGCGTGGCTGGGCGGCGGCTGTTGCGAATGTTTTGCGCGCAAAGGGCAGCGAATAGGCGGCGGCTGGTTCCGCGGCTGCATACGAGGCTTCGGCGCCGAATCCCGCGCCTCGATGGCTTGTCCCATCGAAAAGCGAGTTAAATTTTGCGGGGCAAGCTTTTTGGCCGCGTAATAGCGCGGGTGTGCGGCCATCTCCAGCAATGCCGATATGCTCATGCGCTATGATGGCGAGCTGGCGCGCCGCGCCCCATGGCGGGGAGCCTGTTTGGCGCCGGCGGTGCCCGGCAACAGCGCGATCAAGGCGTTGCTGTAACAGTCGTCCCTGGCAGGGCATGGTAATGAACGGCGGCGTTCGCGGTTGGGATAGAGACTATGGCGGCGCTTGTCGCGGATACCGTCCCCATCACGGTGCTGATGTAGTTCAGGACACCGTTTGTCTTGAGTAACTCGTAGGAGTGAGCATTGGCCACGAAGATGATGTCGTCATTGCGCATCTGCAGCCTGGTTGCCAGGAAATAACCGCCGGGGTCGCGGAAGTCGATCTGGAAAATCACTGGAACGAGAGGCCCGTCGAACCGCGTCGCGTCGGCACCGAGCAACTGGGCGACATCGCGCGGCTCCAGCCGGTAAAGGAACACCGCGCCCGGATCGGCCTGTATGTCATTGATGCCACCCGCCTTTGCCACGGCTTCGGCTAGGTTAATCCGCCACGCGTCGAAATTGAACTGTCCTTGAGAAACGCCCGCGGTGTTGGTGCCCGTGGCCCCAAAAGCCATGAATCGCTGCTGTTCCTGATAGACATAGATCCGGTCGCCGGGCAAAATATAGATGTTATTTGCCGCATTCATGACCAGGTTTTCGAAAGGCACGGTGGCGCGGCGGCCGCCGCGCTCGAGCATGACCCAGCTCTCATAGCCAGGTCCGGATATGCCACCCGCGCGGGTGATGGCGTCGAGGACGCGGTCTTGCGCTCCCGTGGCCGGGACGGCGAAACGAATTGGCGTATTGACCGAGCCGACCACGCTAATCAGCGACGTCCGCTGTTGTGCCAAAGACACGATGACTTGCGGTTCGATCGCCCGGTTTTTGATCTTGTTGACGATATCGTTTTGAACTTGAACATTGTCGCGGCCGGCGGCTTTGATCAATCCGGCGAAGGGAACAGAGATATTCCCGTTATTGTCGACGATCTGGTCCGGAATCGTCACATAATTGCCAGGACGCACGCCTGCTTCGAGCGGAATGAACAAGCCGCCGGCGGCCGCTTCAAAAACCGTGAGGGAAATAACATCGCCGACGCCGAAGACGATTTTCGACGGGGGACGCTGATCCGTGAAGGTGCCCGCGAGGCCTTTTGGCTCATGCGCCGCGAGAATGTCGATGGTCTCGGCCGTTAGCTTGACCAATTGGTAGGGAACGGCGTCGGATTTTCCAGCTACGATGTCCGCGGATGATGGCCCCGCGTCCGGAAAATAGCTACAGCCACCTGATCCCAACAATGCGAGGGCGGTAAAGCCGAGTACAACAATTCGCGAGCCCGACATAAAGTTCCCCTGCAAAATCTTCTTTTGACTGGTAGCCCAAAACGGCAATCAAAGCTAGGAAAGCGGAGCAATTTTCTAGGCGGAAAGACTCACTTTCTCGGAACTGTTACAAATTTAACACGAATTGCCGGGCTCAAGAACGTAATGAAATGTTACAACAATTGTAAGTCAAAGCCTTCATTGCTCATTGCTTGAGCAATGACCCTCCAGTCTTCCCATAAGATAAACGTGACGGCGGAAGCATTGGGCTCGTGCGGCACTTTGGCCTCACTGGCTCATTGTCTTATCAAGGTCTAGAAACATGGCAAGAAATAGACCGAGAAACGTGACTTCACGTTAATTCATTCGGGAATTTCTATCTGCATGGCACTCGTCGCACCTCTCGTGCAAGCGGTCCCCCGAAGCTCTCCAGCGGAGCCGAGCGCGTTGTGTCCTGCTTGGCTGAAGAGCTTGCCCGGCAAGTGCAGCGGGCCGCTTTGTTTGCCAGCGCGGAGTCCAAGACGGCGGCGGAGCTTGTCGTCCGCGCGCCGCAAAGTCTCAGACTCGCCGGATGCCGCGATCATCTGGACAGCACCCTCACCAAGATACGCGAGGTGAGGCGCCCCGCCGATAAACATGGCGGGTTGACGCGATCGTTCAGGCAATGAAAAGCCAAATGGTTCAAGCCAGCGCAGACCCAAAGGCAAAAGCCGCAAAGACCCGTTTAAATCTTGTATCCCCGCATGCTACACTCTCAAAATGAGCAGCGCCATTGCATCGGGGGCCGAGGGGGAAACGGAGCACGGGCTTAACCGGCGCGCGGCGCAGCTCGTGCAAGCGCTTGGGCGGCGCTCGATTGTCCTCATCGGCCTGATGGGATCGGGGAAGACCTCCACCGGCCGGCGGCTCGCACAGCAGCTTGGCCTCGAATTTGTCGATGCGGATGCCGAGATCGAAGCCGCGGCAGGCATGTCGATCACGGAAATTTTCGCCCAACATGGAGAGGCCTATTTCCGTGATGGGGAGCGCCGCGTTATGGCGCGTCTCTTAAACGAGGGTCCACGCGTGCTTGCGACCGGCGGCGGCGCCTTCATGAATGAAGAAACAAGGTCGCGGATCGCTGAGTCTGGAATATCGATTTGGCTGAAAGCCGATCTGGACGTGCTCTGGCGCCGCGTGCGCAAGCGTTCTCACCGTCCGCTCCTGCAAAGCGGTGATCCCGAGCGAACACTCCGGAGCCTTCTCGACCAGCGCTATCCGGTCTATGCGAGGGCCGACATCACTGTGATTTCGCGGGATGGGCCGCAGGAGCTAGCAGTCGAGGAAGCAATCGAGGGCCTTGAGTTCTTTTTACGGTTTTCGTCCGCCCCCCCATCGCTTGCAGCCCCAAGGAGAAGTGCGGATTCGCACGGGCAACCGGGAACCGGCCCGCAGCCCTTTGCGAGCCAAGCGCGTGTCGACGTGAAGCTTGGAGCGCGGAGCTATGCGATTCTGATTGGAGCGGGGCTGATCCCCGAAACAGGCCACCATATTCGCCGGCTCGCCCCTCGGGCCGCCTGCGCGATCGTCACCGATGAGACTGTCGCCAAATTGCATTTGCCAGCGCTCGAACAGGCGCTCGACGAAGCTTTTATCCGCCATTCAACCGTGGCTGTGGTGCCCGGCGAGGGTTCGAAATCCTTCGCTGAATATGCCCGCGTTTGTAACGCTCTGATTGGCGCGAAACTCGAGCGCGGCGACATCATTGTTGCCCTTGGCGGCGGCGTCGTCGGCGATCTCGCGGGTTTCGCGGCGGCGACGATCCGGCGCGGGATGCGCTTCATTCAGCTGCCGACAACGCTGTTGGCCGAAGTCGATTCCTCGGTAGGCGGCAAAACGGGGATCAACTCCCCGCATGGCAAGAATTTGATCGGCGCCTTCCATCAGCCGTCGCTCGTTCTCGCCGATACCAAGACACTTGACACCTTGCCGTTGCGGGAGTTCCGCGCCGGCTATGCCGAAATTGTCAAATATGGCCTGATCGGCGACGCCGGATTTTTTGCCTGGCTGGAAGCGCATTGGCGTGGCGTTTTCACGGGCGGCGCTGAGCGCGTCCATGCGATTGCGACAAGCTGCAGGGCGAAGGCGGCGATTGTTGCGCGCGACGAATATGAGGAGGGCGACCGCGCGCTCCTCAATCTCGGCCATACTTTTGGCCATGCGCTTGAGCGCATGACGCGCTATGATGGCGCAAGGCTAGTGCATGGAGAGGCCGTCGCGGTCGGCATGGCCTGCGCCTACCGTTTTTCCGTGCGCCGCGGGCTTTGCGGCAAGGAAGATCAAGCGCGGGTCGAAGCCC
This sequence comes from uncultured Methylocapsa sp., assembly GCA_964440215.1. Classification (GTDB taxonomy): domain Bacteria; phylum Pseudomonadota; class Alphaproteobacteria; order Rhizobiales; family Beijerinckiaceae; genus Methylocapsa. Next base: position 19,856 of record CAYTRB010000004.1, on the reverse strand, counting down.
ATCTGCACGACGTTGGCCTGCCGGTGCGCTTGGCCGATATCCCGGGCTTGAACGCGGGGCCTGAGGAGATAGTCGAGGCCATGTATCAGGACAAAAAGGTCAAGCATGGCGCCCTTACCTTTATCCTCGCGCGCGCTATCGGTGATTGCTTTATCGCGAAAGCGGTCGAAGCCAGTGAGATCCTCGGCTTTCTTCAAGATGAACTGAGTATAGGACGTTAATATCATGCACGGCGAGGGTGCCGAGGTTTCGCTGGCCGATGTTTGGCTCGCGGTCGCAACGATCCTCTTATGCGTTGCTCTATCGGCTTTTTTCGCGGCCTCCGAGACGGCCCTCACCGCTGCCTCCCGCGCGCGCATGCATGGCTTGGAGAAAAATGGCGATTTGCGCGCCGCGCTCATCAACCGTCTGCTGGCGAAGCGTGAACGATTGATTGGCACGACGCTTCTCGGCAACACGCTCGTCAATATCGGCGCATCGGCCTTCACAACCAGCATTCTCGTCGCACTCGCCGGTGATCGCGGGGCGCTCTACGCTACGGGTCTCATGACCGTGGTTCTTTTCGTTTTTGCCGAAGTGATGCCGAAAACCGTTGCGCTCAATTATCCTGACCGCACCTCGCTTCTCGTCGCACACACGATCTCGTTTTTCGTCGCCGTTTTCGGGCCTGTCGTGATCGGTGTCGAAATCTTCGTGCGCTGGTTTTTGAAGCGCATTGGCCTTGATACGAACAACAGGCATTCAATTTTGTCCGTTAACGATGAACTGAGAAGCACGGTCGATCTTCTGCATCGCGAGGGCGGCGTCGCGCGCTCCGACCGGGATATGTTCGGCGGCCTGCTTGAGCTGAGTGAGCTTGCCGTTTCAGACGTGATGATTCATCGCACCAAAATGCTCGCCCTCAACGCCGATTTGCCTCCGCAAGATTTGATCCGCGAGGTGGCCGCCGCCCCTTATTCGCGGCTGCCTCTTTGGCGAGGCGAGCCGGAAAACATCGTCTGCGTCCTGCACGCCAGGGATCTCTTGCGCGCCCTCGATGCGGCAGGCGGCGATATTCGCAATTTCAAGGTCGAAGACATCGCGCTCGAACCCTGGTTCGTGCCGGATACGACTCCTGTGCATGATCAGCTCCAGGCGTTCTTGAAACGTAAAACCCATTTTGCTTTGGTGGTCGATGAATATGGCGTGGTTATGGGCCTGATCACGCTCGAGGACATCATCGAAGAAATTGTCGGCGATATCGCCGATGAGCACGATGTTCTTGTGCAAGGGGTGCGCATGCTGGCCGATGGTTCCGCGATCGTTGACGGCTCGGTGCCCATTCGCGATCTCAACCGTGCGATGTCCTGGACTCTGCCAGACGAGGAAGCCACGACCATAGCGGGCCTCGTCATCAATGAGGCGCGCGCCATCCCGGAGTCGGGTCAGGTATTCACCTTCCACAATTTCCGCTTTGAAGTGCTGCGCAAGACGCGCAACCGGATCTCGTCCCTAAAAATCATGCCGGGCGAACCCGATGCAAGCGCAAGCACATGATCTGCTCAAAGGTTGCGGAGTTATCGCTGTTTGGATGGCAACGCGCGGCCGCCAATCCTAATCCGGCCCATCCTTGCCGCAGCCTGCGGTTTCCACGGCTTGCTGAATCTTGCGTTGGAACGCTTCGTCTTCTCCCTTGACTAAAAGTCCGGCATGGGTAGCGATCGCGCCGCATAAGGCGGCGACCCAAGCGCACTCCGTCTTGGCGAAATCGCTAAGCACATAATTATGCACCAGCGCCTTATCGCCAGGATGCCCGATGCCAATCCGCACGCGGCGGTAGTCGTTGCCAACATGCTCGGTCAGCGATTTGAGACCATTATGGCCGGCATTGCCGCCGCCGGTCTTGACCCTGATCTTGCCCGGCAAAAGATCGAGCTCGTCATGAAAGACGACAATATGGGAGAGATCAATTTTGTAAAAGCGCGCCGCCTCACCGGCGGAGCGGCCGGATTCATTCATATAGGTTTGCGGCTTCAGAAGCGTAACCCGCTCGCCTGCGAGCACGATCTCGCTGACGAGGCCCTGGAAGCGTGAGCGGAAAGCCGGCGCATCATAAGCGCGCGCGATCGCATCGATGGCCATGAAACCGGCATTGTGGCGATGGCCGGCAAAAGCTTTGCCCAGATTGCCGAGACCGACGAAGAGAAGCATGACGCCCGCCCGGTGGTTTTACCAGTTGGCGCGCGGAAAACCGCGCGCCAACGCGCCACGCTATTTCTTGCCCTTCGGCGGCGCCTTGGCTGCTGCAGCAGCTGGAGCAGCGGCGGGTGCCCCGGCCTTCCCGGCAGGTGCTGCGGCCTTTCCGGCTTTGGCATCCGGTGTGGCGGCTGGCGCCGTTGACGCCGCTGGAGTCGCGGCGGCGGGCTCTTCCGTGGCAACCAGCGGAGGCGCGATCGTCGCGATCGTGTAATCGCGTTCGCGCTGGGTCGGCTTGCAGCCATCCGGCAAAGGAATGGCGGTAATATGCACCGAATCATTCATTTGCAATGAGGCAAGATCGGCGATGACCGCCTCTGGAATGGCATCGGCCGGAACCCGCATTTCGATCGTGTGACGCACGATGTTCAAGCTGCCGCCCCGCTTGATGCCGGGGCAGATGTCTTGATTGATGAAATGCACCGGCACTTGGACACGCAGGCTCGCCCCTGGCTTCAAGCGCAGGAAATCCACATGAAGCGGCTGATCCTTGATGGGATCGAGCTGGTAATCACGGGGAATGACGCGTTGCTTGACGCCGTTCACGTCGAGCTCGAAGATCGTCGTCAGGAAGTGCCCGGCGTAGATCAGCTTGTTTAATTCGCGGTAATCGAGCGCGATCGGTTCGGCGGCATCGCCGCCGCCATAAATCACGCCTGGAATACGGCCTTCACGGCGTACGCTGCGGGCGGCCCCCTTGCCTGTCCCCTTGCGTTCCGTGGCCGCGAGAGTTTTCGTCCCGGCCATTTGGGTGTCCTTAGGTCTTCAATTCAAAGATGGTGCGCCCGTGCCTCCAGGGGTGCCGGAAGGGACGCCAGGCGGCTTATAGCGGCGGGAACGCGCCTATGCAATGTTTTAAGCACCACGATCTTTTGCATGGGCTCGAACCTCTAGTGCCGGCTTGCTGTAAACCGGATATAAGGCACAACGACCGCCCGGAGATCAAAATCGCCCTGAGATTGAAGGAATGAGCGATTCTAAAGTTTGACTTTACACGGCGCATTCCCTTGCAGCTGCGCAGGCTCGTCCGGCGCCATGAGGTGGGGTTCATTGGTCTTGCGGCGAGCGCCGGCGCCCTCGCGGGTCTCGGTGTGGCCGGGCTGATCTGGTGTACGGAATTGCTGCACCTCTGGCTTTTCGGGCACCGGCAATTGAGCAGTCTGGTTGTGCTCGATTCGCCAATCCAGGCGCTGGTGCCAATGATCGGTGGTCTTATTCTCGGTATTTCCGGGTTTTACGTGCAAAAGTGGATGCCTAAGCGGCCGGTCGATCCCATTGAGGCCAATGCGCTGCAGGGCGGCCGGATGTCCCTCAAGGAGAGTGCGCTCATCGCCGTGCAAACGGTGATTTCGAACGGTTTTGGCGCATCGGTGGGGCTTGAAGCGGCCTACACGCAAGTGGGTTCGGGGGTTGCTTCCAGGCTCGGAATGGCTTTCAGGCTGCGCCGCGGCGACATGCGCACGCTGGTCGCTTGCGGCTCAGCGGGTGCCATCAGCGCGGCATTCGGTGCGCCGCTCACCGGCGCGTTCTACGCATTCGAACTCATTTTGGGAACCTATACGCCCTTCGTTCTTGCCCCCGTCGGTGCGGCGGCAGTCTGCGGCGTTCTCGTTTCCAAGGCATTTGGCGCAAGCGGCGAATTCATGCAGCAAATGGTGTTGAACTTGGCGCTTTCTGACACCGATATGGGTCTTTTGCTGCTGCTTGGAATTATTTGCGCTTTGTTTGGGATCCGCTTGATGCGAGCGGTCAGCGTGATCGAGAAGCTTTGCGGACGCATCGGCTTGCCGCGCGCCTTCCAGCCCGCACTCGGCGGTTTGATTGTGGGACTTCTCGCGCTGGTGACACCCCATGTGCTGTCCTCCGGCCACACTGGCCTCGCCGGGCTTTTTGGGCCACGCGCGGCTCCCTCGGATGTCATTCTGATTACCTTGCTTTTGAAGGCCGCCGCATCGGCGGTTAGCCTCGGCACCGGCTTTCGCGGCGGTCTATTCTTTGCCTCCCTTTTCATCGGCGGCCTGATTGGCCAGTCGTTTTTCTTCGGGGTCGAATATTTCAATCCGTCTCTCCCACCGGACATTTACGTCTGCACCCTCGTCGGGATGGCGGCGCTTGCTGTTGCCATCATCGGTACGCCAATGGCGATGAGTTTTCTTGCCTTAGAAACCACGGGCAGTTTTCCACTTGGCCTCGTGATGCTGGCCGTAGCCAGCATCGTTTCGATTATCGTGCGGCGGACGTTCGGTTATTCCTTCGCGACTTGGCGCTTGCATCTCCGCGGCGAATCTATTCGCAGTGCCCAGGACGTCGGCTGGATGCGGGATCTGACGGCCGGCCGCCTCATGCGAACGGATGTGCCGAAGGCGCAATTTGATATGACGATCGGTGCTTTCATGACGGAATTCCCCGTGCAATCCATCAGCCAATGGGTGGTGGTGATCGGCCCATCGGGCGGCTACGCGGGATTGGTGTTCGTTCCCGACGTGCATCTTGCCGGAGCGAACGGCGACATGGAGGCGGCCGGTCTTGGTAAGCTCGCGCGTTCCCCCGATATTTTTTTGCTGCCGCAGATGAACGTCAAGCTCGCCGTGCAATTGTTTGAGCAAAGCGAAAATGAGGCGCTGGCGGTGGTCGACAATGAGAAGGAACGCCATGTCATCGGGCTGTTGACCGAGGCGCATGTTTTGCGCCGCTATACGGATGAGCTCGACAAGGCGCGCCGCGAGTTGTCGGGCGAGGAGTGGATCGGTGACAGGTAAGAGCACGCCTTGAGCCGGGGCTTTGCGTCAAGATCACACGAAAATGAAGAGGCTGAGCTTCAACTTCATATCGCTCTAAATATCTTGCCCTTCGACTTCGAGCGTGAGCTTTTCGGTCAGTTTCCTGATATCCGCCTCACGCGGATAAATAGCGAGCACCTGGTTGAAAATCTGCAAGGCGCTTTTGTTTAAGCCTGCGCCTTGCAAAATCATGCCCATGCCGGAGAGCGCGCCAAAATGGCGGGGTTCCAATTTGATGACGCGGTCGATGTCGGCCATCGCGCCATCCGCATCGCCGTTGAGAAATCGCGTGGTCGCCCGCTGATTCCAGGCTTCGGCCCAATCGGGCTCCAACGCGACCAGCCTGTCGAGAAGTGAAAGCGCAAGCGGATATTGCCGCGCCATCACCGAAGCCGCAGCCCGCTGCATGAGGAGATTCGCGGTGTCAGACTGCGATTGCAGCCAAAGGCGCTCTATGGATTCGGCGATCCGCTGCGCAGCCTCGGGGTCGCTGGCTTGCCGAAGGCGCTCGAAGAGCGTGTCGAGCATTTGCTTGCGCGCGGCTTCCGGCGTGGGCTTCGGCGCCAAGGCTTGCTTGAGCTGCCCGGCCTCGGCAGACCCGGATTTTTGCGCCGCGCCGCGGGCGGGCGCTGTGACGCTCGGCTGACCAGCCGGACCGGCGGACTTGCGCCTGTCTTCAGCGAAACCTTCTAGGTCTTTTTTTTGTCGAGGCATGGTCAAGAAACGGTCGAGACCGAACCGTGAAAAAGCGTCTGGTAGCGAAGGGACCGGCTCATCATCGCCGGGGATTTCGTCCGCTTGGCCACCCCGAGGCCGGGAGCCATCCAAAGGCGCTTGGGCCAGGACAAAAGTCCCTGACAGAACCGCAGCAGCCAAGCTTGCCGCACCGAGGACATATCCACGCATCAGCTGCAACCGGGGAAAAGCTTGGCTCACGCCTCGGCCACCGGCATCACCCTTGCCGGGCCTTGTAGCGTTTTTGCGTCTTGTTGATAATATACACCCTGCCCTTACGGCGCACCAGCTGGTTGTCGCGGTGCCGCGTACGCAAGGATTTCAATGAGTTGCGGACTTTCATGGAACAAATCCCAAAAAAACAACCGGCCATCGTGGCCGGTTTCGATCGAAGATGAGACCTATGCCCTATTCGCGGCCCGCGATCAACCGTAAAACAAACGGGCGGCTCTGCACAGACCAGCACCGCCTTGCTTCGGCCAGACTTGCGCGCTCATAAATCCTGCAGGTTCGTCGAGGCGCGTGCCAAAGGGCTCTGCATGCAAAGGCGTCTCTGTTTTGGGTTTTTTCTGACCGCTATTTTTGTGGCAGTTGTTACGGGCAGCGCGGCGGCGCATCCGCATGTATGGGTCACCGCGCGGGCGCAGGTGATTTTCAATGCAAAAGGCGAGATCGAAGCAATCCGCCATGCCTGGACCTTCGACGAGATGTACTCGGCTTTTGTGACGGAGGGGCAGGGGAAGGACGGCCAGCTGTTGACCAAGGCTGATCTGGCGCCGCTCGCCAAGACCAATGTCGAATCCCTGGCCGAATTCGACTATTTCACTTTTGCCAAGGCGGCGAGCCAAAACGCCGAGTTTGGGGAACCCGTCGATTATTCCCTGGAACAGCGGGACGATAAACTCGTGGTGCTCCGCTTCACGCTTCCGTTGAAAACCCCAGCGAGCGCGGGCAAGGCCTTTACCTTCCAGGTTTATGATCCAACCTATTTCGTGGCTTTCGAGATGGAAAAGGACAATCCAGCGAGCCTGGCAGGGGCACCGAAAGGCTGTTCGATCAATATCCTCGGATCGAGGCCCTTGGCTGCGGAGGAAACCAAAAAGCTTTCGGAATCCTTTTTCAGCGGTTTGTCGCCTGGCACAGATTTCGGGGTCAAACTCGCGAGCCGGATGATTGTCGCTTGTCCGTGAGGTCTTGTTGAATCGAATATTGGTTCCATTCGTTTTGGTTTTGCGGCGGCCGCGGCTCGCCCTGGCGGATGCGTGCTCTCTGTTGCCGCTCCTTTTGTTCGGCCTTCTGGTTTTGCTGCCGTTTCAATGCCTGGGGCAGGGCGTGCATCATCCCTTCGCGGTGGGCGCCAATGAGGGCGCGGTGTCCAGCGCGCAGGGTGTGAGCGGCTGGATTCTGGCCCAGGAATCTTGGTTTTATCGCCTGCTCAGCGGCGCGATCCATGCTGCCAAACAGAGCGGCACGGCCACATGGGGGCTCGTGGGTTTAAGTCTCGGCTATGGGATTTTCCATGCGGCTGGCCCCGGTCACGGCAAGGCGGTGATTGCATCCTATATGCTTGCCAATGAGCGCGCCTTGCGGCGAGGCCTGGTGATCGCCTTTGGCGCGGCGCTCCTGCAAGGCTTGAGCGCGGTTGCGATCGTCGGAATCGGCGCCCTCGTCTTCAGGGCGGCGGCTGCCCGCATGACCGAGGCGGCGCATGCGGTCGAGATCGTGAGCTATGCCGGAATCGTGGTTCTCGGCGCCGTACTGGTCACCGTGAAAGGCGCATCGCTGCTTGCCGCGTGGCGCAGCACCGCGCCCGCAGCTGTTGCGGCCTATGCTGGGGCGGGCGGCGGCGCGGCCAGCGCGTTTCTCGCGGACGATTGCGCGGCGAATCATGTCCACGGCCCCGGCTGCGCGCATTTCCACGCCGCTGATCCGCGCACGCTTGGGGCCGGATTTTCTTGGAAAAGCGCCGTGCTGACGATGATCGCCGCCGGCGCGCGCCCCTGCTCGGGCGCAATTCTAGTGCTCGTGTTTGCCTTGGCACAGGGGATTTTTTCAGCCGGGATTTTTGCCGTCGTGGCGATGTCGCTTGGCACTGCGATCACGACAGCGGCGCTTGCCAGCGCTGCGGTCTTCGCCAAGAAGGCGGCGGTGAAATATTCCAAGGCCGGTTCTAGGCAGGCTTTGATCGCGGGACGATTGTTCGAGTTCGCCGCCGCCGCCGCGGTCCTGGTCTTGGGGCTCGCTCTGCTTTTGGCGGTCCTCGCGGGCGGCGGCCCAGCCAACTGAGGCTTAAGCGGCCTCCAGCAGGCGCTTCGACACCAACTCTCGCAGGCCGCGCAAATCGCGGGCAAAAACCCGAATACCTTCGGCGAGCTTCTCGGTCGCCATGGCGTCCTCGTTAAACATGAACCGGAAGGTCTTTTCATCGAGAGAGAGCTTTGCCGAGGCTTGCGCCGCCGCCGTCTTTGGATCAAGCCTGCGTTGCAGATCGCCCTTCTCGTTTGCGAGCTCTTCGAGCAATTGCGGCGAAATCGTCAGCCGGTCGCAACCGGCCAGAGCTTCGATCTCGCCCTTGCTGCGGAAAGACGCGCCCATAACGACGGTCTTGATCTGATGGGACTTGTAGTAATTGTAGATTTGCCGCACGGAGACGACGCCGGGATCGGTTTCCGGCGTATAGGCCTTGCCCTCGGCTTTGCTGTACCAATCGAGAATGCGTCCAACGAAAGGCGAGATCAGGAAGGCTCCCGCATCGGCGCAAGCGGCGGCTTGGGTCAGCGAGAATACCAGCGTCATATTGCAGTCGATCCCTTCGCGCTGAAGGATTTCCGCGGCCCGGATTCCTTCCCACGTGGCAGCGATTTTGATCAGGATGCGCTTTTTGTTTAGGCCTAGCTTTTCGTATTCGGTAATGATCTGGCCGGCTTTGGCAATTGTTCCCTTCGTGTCGAACGAAAGATCCGCATCGACTTCCGTTGACACGCGGCCGGGCACGATCTTGGCCAGTTCGAGACCGAATTTCAGGGCAAGCCTGTCGGTGATCTCGCTTGTCAAATGATTGCGGCTCCGGCCCCAAAGAATGGTCTCATCCAAGAGATTTTGATAATTTGGCATGCGCGCGGCCTTGAGGATCAAGGACGGATTGGTTGTCGCATCGACAGCCCCGAAGCGGCGGATCGCATCCATGTCGCCCGTATCGGCAACAACGGTTGTCATGACTTTCAATTGATCGAGTTTTGAGGACATTGCCTTACCATTCGGGATGACTGAGATATCCTACAAACAAACGCCTGAGGAGAAGGATCGTTGCTTGGGAAAACGCATGGAAGCGGGCGAAGCGAAGAATTATTTGGTTTCGGCCGCCGCCCAAAGGCCGCGCTCATGCCAGCCCGGATTGCCTAACGGATCAAACGCAAAAGCGCGCGGCCGGATTTTGAACGGAGTTCCTTCGCGTCAAGCGTCCCATCCTTATCGGTATCGGCCGCGGTGAAGAGCTTTTCGGCAAGGGCGAGATATTCGTCCTTGGTTAGCGTTCCATCATTGTCCGGGTCCGCCTCTTTGAATTCCTTCGTGCCTATACGGCGGCCGACTTCCTTGGCATCGAGGGTGCCGTCCTTATCCTTCTCAAGCTTATCGAACAGGGTACCGGCGGCGTCCTTCAGCTCGGCAAGATCGAGGGTGCCGTCATTATCTTTGTCGAGAGCCGTGATCGCCGGAGATTTCGCGAAGGATTTCGCGCTGCTCAAGGCAAGCGGGAGTATCGCCACGGAAAAGCCGAAGACGGAAAGGGCACCAATAAACGATCGGCGGTTGATCATAAAATTCTCCGTTGCGGAGGGAAATTACGGCCGAGGCTTCGCCCGGACTTGGGACAGAACTATCTTTGGTTTTGCCCAAAAAGTAAACGTCCGGGCGACCGTCTGCCGGTTTTCATGCGATGGCCGCGCTATGGCAAGGCCAGCCGCTTTAAGAAAACCATCGCAAAATTGCGGCCGACGCCAACGCCGTGATCCCGAGGATCGCCAGGCCACGCCACAGTGCAACGCCCGGACCGGAAGCGCCACCCCTCAGAATATGAACCGACAGCAAGGTCACGGCGAGCCCAGCGCAAGCAATTTTAACGATGAGCGCCGCCAAGGCGAGATGGTGGATTTGGGGAAGCTCGCCCTCCTGAAAATAGCTGACGGTGCCGAACCCGGCGCCGCTCAACGCTTGCACGATCCAAGCAAACAGGGTCAGCACCGCTATCTTGCGGAGGACCGGCGGCGCCGGCTTGAACCATAACGCCGCGACCGGCAGCCCCGTGACCGCCGCCGCGCCAAAATTATGGACAAGCTGAACGCCGCCGTAGAGGAAGTTTTCGAGTTCCATCCCGCCTCTATTGCACTGTCACGGTGATGCAGGCTTGCGTCCCTATTGGCGTATGGTTCTTGTTGACCGGGCTGACGCAGACTTTCCGGCTGCCTGCTTTTAAGGGTCCGAGCTTAAAGCTGCCTTTGAGCTTATGCGCCATCCCGACCTCATCACCGTCGACGAAGAGATGCACATGATCCGCCTTCACGGAGGGCTGAACTTCATAGTCGAGCTTTGCGGTTTGTTTTGCCTCCAGCGTGGCGCCGTCGGCGGGGGCGAGGATGGTTACGAGACTGTCTTCCGCCGCGGCGGGCAGGCTGAAAAGCGCCGGACCAATGCCGGCGAGTGTGGCCGCGGCGATGAGGGCACGCACGCCGGCCATGGATGCCTTATTGGACATGATGAATCCTTCGATCTGAAGAAAGAAAAAGACGGCGCCTACGCCGGATGGCAGCGCCGGGAGCGTGATTGCCGTTCAGATCGGGATTGGCGGCGCGCGCGGTTGCCCGGCAAAGCCGACGGACCGCGTCAGTGAGCCGAGATGCGCGGGTGGCGTGACGGTTGCGGACAGGAGCGGTAAATAGGCGGCCCGCACCGCTTCCTGCGGCAGAAGGCCAAGCGCGGCAGGCACGAACGGGCAGCAAGGGCAATTGTCATTTTGGCACGGCGCGGGAGCGCCCCCATCATGAGGACTTAAACCGCCACCGGGCAGCGAACAGCGAATCTCTGTTTTTCCGGCCCCGAGGCTCGCGTTCGCGGCGCCTGCATTCACTCCTATCGTATGCGCGGCAAAAGGCGCATGCCGATGTGGCGCGGGCATCCATAATTGGGCAAGGCAAGCAAACAGAACCAGCCAATATTGCGCCGCCCGCGGCCAGCCTTTTGAAGAGCTGCGCGTCCAGCCTCGCTGCAAATGGGGCCTCAGACCGGCCGCTCGCAATGGATGCCCTTTGGTACGATGATCTGTCGTCTATAGCATCGAAATTGCGAATCTTCCAGAATTTAGGCTTTCGGTCTTAGGCCTTGCCGCGCAGCCAGCGTTTTGCCAAAAGATGATCGAGGGAAATGATGCCGGGGCCGCGGGCGATCACAATGAGAAAACAGGTGGCCCAGATGCCGTGCTCCGGCCAAGCGTCGGGATAGACAAAAATCTCGATGACGGCGGTCATGCCGAGGAGGGCGAGTGCGGCCAATCTGCTGGCGAGTCCAATCACGAGCAGCACCGGAAAGAAATGCTCGCTGAATGCGGCGATTTTCGCGGCGAGTTCTGGATCAATGAAAGGCAGTGCGTATTCGTCGCGAAACAGATCAATCGCGCTGTCCGTGACGTGAAAGCCTTCCACCTTGGTCTGCCCCGACCGCCAGAACACGGCGGCCGGGAAAATCCGCGCCGCGAGCGAGATGAGCGATTGCGGAATCTTATCCAGGATGGCTGTGGTGGCGAGTATCGCGCTGGCTAGCCCCGATGGCTTTTCTGCATTGGTGACTGGAATGCGGATCATGGCAGCGGCCTCTCGAAGGGTTCGTTCGTTTTGGCGATCGCCAGCCCCGAATAAAGCGCCGCGAGGTTGGCCGCGAGATCGAAACGCGCGTTCGCGGCGAGCGCCGAGGCGGCTGCCGTGCCGAGTGGATTTCCGGCGGCGAGGCTTTGCAAAAAAGTCTTGGCGCCATGTGGCAGGCGGTGCACCTCGACATCGAGCAAGGGGCGCGAGACAAGCGCATCGTCGCCCTGCCAATCGGCGATGGGCGCAAGCTCCATTGCGCCGGAGTTCATCGCCCAGATCGTGACGATAGGATAATCCGACGCCACGATTTCAAGCGAGGGGTGCAAAATAAAATGCAGATCCGCCAGGGCTTCCGGGGCGATGCCATGGAGCGCGGCGGCAGACAGAGGCGTCGCGTCGGCGGCGTGATAGGCGCGCGTGCGTGCCGCTTCAAGCCGTGCCACATCGGCGAGATAAGGAACTTCCCGGGCCGGTTCAAATCCGGCCAAAAACGCGGGAAACGCATCGCCATAAAACATCATCAGGGGCGAGTGCGGGGGCTGCGCGGCAGCGAACAGTTTCGCCGCGCCTCTAAAAAAATCCTCGCCGGTAATTTTGCGCACAGCCGGAAAGCGCCCTTCGAGCACGGTGACGCGTCCCGCCATGACATTGTTGCGATAAACCGCGAAACGCTTTCGCGGCGCCTCCGAATTATGCGAGATCACCCCGCCCGGGAGGGCCGCATCGGGGTCGCACAGCGCATCAGCGAAATCGTCTTGGCAAAAGTCCGTCATGGCGGCGCGAGCCTCCCTCAAGCCGCGGCCTGCGCAGCGCGCGAAGAGGCCGCCCAGTCTAGGCGGCGCTGGGCCGCCTGCGCCTCGGCACGGAGCACCGGCCACTCCGGCACATCATTGTCCCATTCGATCAATGTCGGCAGTGGTCCGGCGCGGGCAATCACGCTCTCGAACAAGGTGAAGACATCCGCGATGACGGGCGCGCCATGCGCATCGATACAAAGCGGCGCTCCCTGGTCATCGGTGGTGTTGAAATGACCGGCTAGATGAATTTCACCAACGCGATCGAGCGGAAAGGCCGCGAGATAAGCGCTCGCGTCAAAAGCGTGATTGCACGCCGAAACGAACACGTTGTTGACGTCGAGCAAAAGACCGCAGCCGCTCGCGCGCGCAATCTCTTGCAAAAACTCCGTCTCCGGAATCGCCGATTGCGCGAAGCGGACATAGGTTGCCGGGTTTTCAAGGAGAAGGCGGCGGCCAAGCGTCGACTGCGTTTCGTCGATATGGTCGATGACCAAGCGCAAATTTGCCTCAGTGTAGGGCAGGGGCAGGAGATCGTTGAAAAAGAATCCGCCGTGCGAGGACCAGGCCAGATGCTCGGAAAAGCTCTCCGGTTGATAGATGTCGCAAAGCCGCTTCAGCCGGGCAAGGTGGGCAGGATCGAGCGGTTCCTTCGCGCCGATGTTCAATCCGACGCCATGCAGGGAAAGCGCGTAATTGTCCCGCAGAAACCGCAGTTGCGCATGCGGCATGCCCCCTGCGCCCATATAATTTTCGGCATGGACCTCGAAAAAGCCGAGCGGCTGCGGCGCCGCCGAAATGGCCTCGAAATGGTCTGGCTTGAAGCCGACGCCAGCGCTCAAGGGAAGCCGTGAAACAGGCATGGATTTCCTCCTGAATCTTAGATTTGGCTGCTGCAGTGCCGCAAAAGGGGCTCGCGGATGCCGCGTGCCCCTAGCGCGTATCAAGATTTGCCTGGCTTTAAGGAACCCGTGCCGGCCGGCGTCTTGATCGTTTCGCAGGTCCCCTTCGGAACATATTTCCAGATGGTCTGGTCATAGTCGACCTTCGATGTGCCGGCGCAGCTGGTGCCAGCGGCCGCCGCGCAATCATTTTGCCCCTTGAGCGAGACGCCGTAGCATTTCTCCTTGCCAGCTTTGGGACCGCCCATCTCCTGGGCGGAAACAGGCACCGCGAGAAGCGCGAGCGCGGCGGCAAGCGTGGCGGCGGTGATCTCGATTTTGCTGATCATGATAAGTTCCTTGGTACGAATGAAGCCGATTTTTGGCGCGGAAAGAAATTCTCTTCTATGACCGCGTGTAGAAACAGCACGGCGTTTCTACACGTTCTTTTACGCGGGAGCGAGCGCGGACGTTACAAGGGCCCGTGCATGGTCCCGGTGACAAAAACGTGATAGCGAGGCCGAACACGACAGGTAACGGGCGGGCCCTCAGGTCCGAATTCACCAATGGACCCCTTGTGCGCGGCGATGAACAAGAAAAGCATTGGGCTCTTCTGATGCGCGCGGGCAATGCGGGTGATGGCGAGTCTTACCGGCGTTTGCTGCGGCAGTTGACACCCGTGCTTCGCGCCAACGCACGCCGGGGTCTTGCCGGTGCTGGAATGGCCGATACCGATGCCGAGGATGTTGTGCAGGAGACGCTGCTTGCCATTCATCTCAAGCGGCAGAGCTGGGATGAGGACGCCCCCTTCGGCCCCTGGCTTCGCGCCATCGCGCGCCATAAAATGATCGATGCCTTGCGAAAGCGCGGCCGCCGCATCACGCTTCCGGTCGATGATTTTTCCGAAGTGTTGACGGATGGCAGCGGCGAACCAAACATGCTCGCCGCCGATGTCGAGAGGCATCTTGAGGTCCTGCCGCTGGGGCAACGCACGATCGTGCGGGCCATTGCCGTCGAGGGCGCGTCGATTGCCGATGCGGCGGCGCGATTTTCGATGACGAGTGGAGCCGTCCGGGTCGCCTTGCATCGCGGTCTTTCGGCGCTTGCCCGGAAATTCAGGACGGAGGAGCCGTGAGGACGGACGATCTCATCCGCGCCCTTGCCGCCGATAGCGCGACACGCCCGCTGTCTTTGCGCCGGGCTTTCGCGTCTACCTTGATCCCCGGTGTGGCGATTGCGCTTTGCCTTTATCTCGTGTTCCTCGGACCGCGGCCGCATGTCCTCGAGCTGCTCGCGGAACCGCGATTTTTGTTCAAGGTTTGCCTAACTGTTTTGCTCGTCGCGGTCTCCGGCAAATTAGTCCTGCGTGTTGGCAAGCCGGGCGCTGAAATTCGCCACGCCGCTCTCCTGCTAGCGATCGTTCCGGTCTTGCTGGGAGCGGGCATTCTCGCCGAACTTCTTACTGTTCCAGTCGGCCTTTGGAGCCAAAGATTGATTGGAACCAACGCGCTGCACTGCCTGAAAAGCATTCCAAGCCTGGGGCTGGTGCCGCTCGCCGCAATTTTGTTCTCTCTCCGGCAGGGCGCGCCTGAGCATCCCGCTCGTGCCGGGGCGGCGGCGGGCCTCCTTGCCGGCGCCATCGGTGCTGCGCTTTACGCCACGCATTGCCCGGACGATTCACCATTGTTTGTCGCGGTCTGGTACACGGTGGCGATTAGCTTTCTCACCATTCTTGGCGCCGTTGCCGGGGCGCGGCTTTTGCGCTGGTGAGAGCGGTGTGTGTTGGTGAGCCGGATCGCCTGCGCGCTCAGATCTTACTTTCATCGACGCTCGCTTGCGGCTTCGTACGCAACTCCTTGCGCAGGATTTTGCCAACGATCGACTTCGGCAAATCCTCGCGGAACTCGACGAACTTGGGCACTTTGTAGCCCGCGAGTTCGCTTTTGCAGAAGTCGCGCACCATCCCGGCATCGAGGGCCGGATCGCCACGGACGATGAACGCCTTGACGGCTTCCCCCGTGGCCGCATCCGGCACGCCTATCACCGCGCATTCCTGCACGCCGGCAAGGGAAGCAAGCACCTCTTCGACCTCATTGGGATAGACATTGAAGCCGGAGACGAGGATCATGTCCTTGCGCCGGTCCACAATGGTGAAATAGCCCTCGGAATCCATTGTTGCGATGTCGCCGGTCCAGAGCCACCCGTCGCGCAGGACGTTGTTTGTTTCGTCCGGCTGCTTCCAATAGCCAAGCATGATCTGAGGGCCGCGCGCGATAAGTTCCCCGGGCTCGCCGATCGCAACCAGGGCGCCTTGATCGTCAACGCATTTGATCTCCGTCGAGGGGAGCGGCACACCAATCGATCCGGGCTTGGTGCGTCCGGTCGGATTGCAGGTAAGGACAGGGGAGGCTTCGCTCAAACCGTAGCCCTCGATCACCGGGGTTCCCGTGGTTTTCTGCCAGCGCTCGGCGACGACGGCTTGCAGCGCCATGCCGCCGGCAACCGAGATCCGCAGGCTGCGCGGCGGGTTCTTGGCAAACCAAGGCGAGTTCAACAGGCCGTTGAACAAAGTGTTCACCCCGGAGATGAACGTCACCGGTATTTTTTCGAAAGCCTTGCGGAGATTGGTCAGCGGCCTTGGGCTTGGAATCAAAATATTATGGGCGCCGCGGATGAAAAAGCCGAGGAAGTTCACGGTGAAGGCAAAGATATGATAGAGCGGCAGCACGGTCAGAACCTGGTCGCTTTCCCGCATGTCCTCGCCCCTGAGACTGAGGAATTGCGCCACGTTCATGATCAGATTGCGGTGCGTCAGCATGGCCCCCTTGCTCACCCCCGTGGTGCCGCCGGTGTATTGCAGGCAGGCGAGGGCGGAAGACTCCAAGCCTTTCGTGTAATCCTTGACCTTGGCGCCGTAGCGAATGCTGGCCGCTCCCGAGGCCAGCGCTTTGGCGAAAGTGATATGACGGAAATTCGGAGCGGGAACCTGTTTGTTGACGTATTTCTGGACGAAGCCGATCAGACGCCGCTTCGGCATCGGAAACAGACTCGCCGCCTCGGTCAGGATGACATGCGGAATGGGGGCTTGCTCGAGCGCCTCGCCAAGCTTCCCGGCAAACATGTCGACCGCGACGATCACGGCTGGCTCCGCGTCACGGAAGAGATGCACCATCTCATGCGCGGTGTAGAGCGGATTGACATTCACGAGCACGCAGCCCGCCTTGAAAATTCCGAATGCGGCCACCGGATAGGGGAGCCCATTGGGAATTTGGATCGCAACCCTGGCGCCGGGCTCCAGGCGAAGTTTTTCCCGCAAATAAGCGGCGAAATCGTCCGAATAGCGATCAACGTCCGCAAAGGTCAAGCTTGCCGCCATACCGTTCGGCATGATGGCCGTAAACGCCGGGGCTGCCGGCTTGCGTGCCGCCAAATGGGGCGCGATATCACCTAGCAATGCGTAGGGCGGCGTTTCGATCGTCACCGGAACGCCGGGAGGATAGAAAGCAAGCCAGGGAGAGGCACCCGCGGGCGTCTCCGCGGCTTTCGGCAAATCTTGATCCATCGGCGTTTCCCAATTTTGCTTGGCTCCATTATACAACCGGCGCCTCTATCCGCGCGAGGCTTGCCCGGCGCCCGCCAATAGATATAGTGATGAACGGCCCGCGGCGAAAACCAGGGCTTGGCCCCTCACTTGCGGCCTTAGACTATGATGGCTCATGGTCTCTATCGATTTGTCGTTTCGCATGATCTTATCCAAGAAGTCTGAGACTTTTGGGATCATGCCCTGGAAATGGAGCAACCGGCGTTTTGGCTGAACCGAAGAAAATCAACTGGCTCCATGTTTCGACCCTTGTTGCTGTTGCCATACTCGTCGGCACCGAAGTGGTTGGCGCGTCCTGGGCCGCGGGCTGGGCGCTGGGAGGGCTCCTCCAGCTCGATCCCCTTATCAGCCGCATCATCGAGGCGGGGTTTGCTTTCAGCGGCTTCGTTCTCCTCTTTTATTTCATGCGTACCGCGATTCGCCACGAGACCATCCGGTAAAATCGCACTAAGCCGAACCACTTTCCCCGTGCCTGAACAGCCTTTACGCCGCTTCGGGCGGCCCGTGCGTCCGGCCGTAGGCGCCGAAGGCAAGCTCTGAAGACGAGTCAAATGACAAAAGCCATTGACCGGAGATCGGTGCTGAAGGCCGCAGCCGCGTTCGGACTCCTAGGGGCGAACGCGGAGCGGGGTTTTGCCGCCACAGGCCTGAAACTTGGCCCGGCGGCGCCGTTTTCCTTCGATGGTCTCAAGGCCACGGCGAAACGCCTGGCTGGGGAGCCCTATGCCGGCCCGGTGCGGCCATCGCCCGACATTGTCGCCAAGATCAATTACGAAGCTTGGGGCAAAATCAAATTCGACATGGACCATGCCCTCTTCGCGGAGGGGCCTGGCCGGTTTCCGGTCAGCTTTTTTCATCTCGGGATGTTCTTTCAAAAAGCCGTCGAAATGCATGTCGTCGATGGGGCAAGCGCGCGGCAAATTATCTATGATCAGAGCTATTTCGAAATGCCCGGAGATTCGATTGCCAGGACCTTGCCGCAAGGGGCCGGCTTTGCCGGTTTGCGCGTCCAGGAGGCACGCGATGGTGCGCTTGACTGGCGCAAGAACGACTGGGTTGCGTTTCTCGGCGCCGATTATTTTCGCGCGATCGGCGAGTTGCATCAATATGGGCTCTCCGCGCGGGCGGTCGCGCTCGACGTCGCGGTTGCGGGCAAGCCGGAAGAATTTCCGGATTTCACGAAATTCTATATCGATCAGGCGGAAACCAGCGATTCCCTGACGATCTATGCTCTCCTCGAAGGCCCCTCGATCGTCGGCGCCAGCCGTTTTGTTCTAGAGCGCACCAAAAGTGTTGCGATGGAGATTGACCAGACGCTCTATTTGCGTGGCGATGTCGCCCGCTTCGGTCTGGCGCCCTTGACGTCCATGTATTGGTTTTCCGAAACGAAAAAAGACACAGGCATCGACTGGCGTCCCGAGGTTCATGATTCCGATGGTCTCGCGCTGTGGATGGGAAGCGGCGAGCGCGCCTGGCGGCCGCTCAACAACGCGCCGCGCATCATTACTTCGTCCTTTGCCGACAATAATCCGCGCGGTTTTGGGCTTTTGCAGCGGGACCGCTTGTTCGACCATTATCAGGATGGCGTCTATTACGACCGTCGCGCGAGCCTCTGGGTCGAACCCAAGGGCGCCTGGGGCAGGGGTGCCGTTCAACTTGTCGAAATCCCGACCGACGATGAAATCCACGACAATATCGTGGCGATGTGGGTGCCGGAGAAAGCCGCGCTGGCTGGCTCCGAGGTTACCCTTTCCTATCGTCTCACTTGGGCCGCAGACGAGCCTTATCCAACCGAGCTTGCGCGCTGCGTCGCGACACGTTTGGGCAATGGCGGCCAGCCCGGTCAGCCGAGGCCGAAGGGCGTGCGGAAATTCATGGTCGAGTTCAAGGGGCCGCCTCTCGAAGCGTTGCCCTTCGGCGTCAAGCCCGAGGCGGTGCTGTGGGCTTCGCGCGGCACCTTTTCTTATATTTTCACCGAGGCGGTTCCCGATGATGTGCCGGGCCATTGGCGCGCCCAATTCGATCTGACGGCGACGGGCGCCGACCCCGTCGAGATGCGGCTTTATTTACGCGCGGGCGAAAAAACACTGAGCGAGACCTGGCTCTATCAATATCATCCGTTCTGATGTGTTGAGCGATCGCAGCCTTTGACTCGTACGCTGCCTTGAAATGACGTACCCCGCCGTCAAATTAGAGCATACGCCTTCCGGCGTTTGCTCCATGCGGCAAACTGCCGTGACGGCAAGCTTGGCGAGGCATAGATGCACGTCAGTCACCTTCATTATCTGCCGCTTAGCCCTGCGTTTTTTTCCCTCCTCGTAGGCATTTTCCTGGTTCTGTTCGTACTGCTTCAGGTCAAAGCCCTGCAGTACGCCTATACGCGCCTTGGATTGAGTTCCAGCGCCGCCTGCTGCTTCTCTTTAGTTCGCTGATTGGAAGCTTTTTCAATATTCCGGTTGCCGGATTGCGCGAGCAACGCATCTTGTCAGGGCATGAAGCCGAGTTTTTTGGGATGCAATATGTGGTTCCGGTTGTAAAGGAATGGCCGGGCATCGTGATCGCTCTGAATGTCGGGGGCGCCATCATTCCGGGCCTGATGTCGTTCTATTTGCTTGCCAAGAACCGGCTGTGGGGGCGTGGCCTTGTGGCGACTGCCGTCGTCGCTCTGGTCTGTCACCAGCTGGCTTATCCGGTTGCGGGCCTCGGGATTGACGAGCCCGTGTTCGTGCCAGCTATAACCACGGCAATCGTTGCCTTGCTCCTCTCACCTCAAGACGCGGCGCCTTTGGCCTATATCAGCGGCAGCCTCGGCACGCTCATCGGGGCCGATCTCCTCAATCTCGGGAAAATACAGGGGCTCGGCGCACCGGTCGCTTCCATCGGCGGAGCCGGAACCTTCGACGGGATCTTTCTAACAGGGAACGTGGCGGTGTTGCTGGCGAGCATTACGCGAAGCCCGGAACGGCCAGGGG
>CAYTRB010000003.1:0-55861 GCA_964440215.1 uncultured Methylocapsa sp. | reverse complement strand
CTCAATGCGATCCTGGGCTTTGCCGAAGTCATGATGGACGAGCGTTTCGGGCCGGTCGGCAATCAGCGCTACAAGGATTATCTTAAGGACATTCACGCATCAGGCGCGCTCGTCATGAGTCTCGTCAACGATCTTCTCGACCTTTCCAAAATCGAGGCGGGCAAGATGGACTTCGCTTTTGCATCGATCGATGCCAATCTCATTGTCTCCGAGTGTGTCTCGATCATGCGGCCGCAGGCGAGCCAGGAGCGGGTGGCGATCAGGCTCTCGTTGTCGCCGGCATTGCCAAACCTCCTCGCCGACGAACGCTCGCTGCGCCAGATCGTCTTGAACCTTCTGTCAAACGCGGTGAAGTTTAATCAGCCGGGCGGCCATGTCATCGTCGCCACGGCCCTCGCCGACGCAGGAACTGCCGTTATTCGCATTCGCGATACGGGTGTTGGCATGTCCGAGGCCGATATTGGCGCTGCCTTCGAGCCTTTCCGGCGGCTTGCCACGCCGAGGCCATCGAGCGGCACGGGATTGGGACTGCCACTGACCAAAGCCCTTGTTGAGGCCAATCACGCTGCCCTTACGATCAAGAGCAAGGAGCATGAGGGCACTTTGGTCGAAGTGGTCTTCCCGCCGTCGCGCGTCCTCGCTGAATGAGATATTTCCTGGACACGGAGTCAAACACGCCACCGGCGCACCAAGGGAACGGTTGACAATCGCGCTCGTTCCTAATTGGCCCAGTGCCTCGAAGGAGCAAAACCATGACCGCGACAACAAAGGCCAAAACCAAGGCCAAGACGGACGAACATCGAGACCGGGAAAATCTGAACGAGGACCGGCAAATGCAGCTTGATCGCGCGCTTGGCGATAGTTTTCCGGCCAGCGACCCCCCATCCATAACGCAGCCCGGTTGTCTCAAACCCGGCGGCCCCGAACGCAAGCATTCCAGCCGGAGAAATTCCAGGAGCAGATAAAGCCGAAACGGCTTTGTGGCGGGTGCCAGCGTTATTTTTCCCGGTTTTACAGGGAAATGTCTCGGCAATTCCATTGACGCCCATATATTCCCATGTTATCCCAAATCATCCCGCGCTGGGGTTTAGACGCCGGACGTGTCGCAAAGCGCGAGTGGCCTTCGTGGCCGGACCCGGGGGAAACCCGTACGGGTGGGGTTGGGAGTGGATGAATTTGTCGGAAATTTCACTAGCCGGCTCGATGCCAAGGGCCGCGTCTCAATTCCGGCTTCCTTCCGGGCGGTGCTGGCGCGCGATGGGTATGAAGGTCTTTATGTCCATCCCGCGCTCGAGGCGGATGATGTGCTGGATTGCGGCGGCAATGCCCTGCGGCTCAAAATTCATGAGCTTCTTGGCCAGCTTTCTCCCTATTCGGAGGAGCACAGCAGGTTCTCGATGGTCCTCCTTGGCACCAGCGAGAATTTGAAAATCGACACGGAGGGGCGGGTGATCCTGAGTGAAAGTGCCAAAGCCCACGCAAAAATTTCCACGGAAATCACTTTCGTTGGTCTTGGATTTAAGTTTCAGATCTGGGAGCCGGGACGTTTTCGCGCGCATCTGCCAGAGGCCAGAAGTCAGCTGCGCGATTTTACGAAAAATCTCAGTTCCAGACACGTGGCGCCGGACATGCCGCCGCCACGGCAACATGGAGCACGGGAATGACAGCGGGTAGCGGCGATGAGGCATTTCTCGCCGCTGGCGGACCGGCCCGGCACATTCCCGTGCTTCGTGATGAAGTCATGGCCGCGCTTGCCCCGCGCGAGGGCGGCCTTTACCTCGACGCTACTTTTGGCGCGGGCGGCTATTCGCGCAGCCTCCTCTCCATACCCAAGCTCAGAGTTCTGGCGCTTGATCGCGACCCTATCGCGATTGCCGGAGGGGCCTTGCTTGTAAACGAGGCAGGGGGGCGGCTTTGCCTTGTCAAAGAGCGATTTGGCAGGCTCGACCAAGTGGCGCGGGAGCGCGGGCTTTCGGATTTCGACGGCGTCGTGCTCGACATCGGCGTCTCGTCCATGCAAATCGACGATGCCGGGCGCGGCTTTTCCTTTCGCGGCGATGGTCCCCTTGATATGCGCATGGACTGCGTGGGCGCGAGCGCCGCCGAACTCGTCAATACGGCAGGGGAAACAACCCTGGCTAATATCTTTTATTATTTTGGTGAGGAACGGGCATCCCGCCGGATCGCCCGTGCAATCGTCATGGACCGCGCCAAGACACCTTTCACCTCGACGGCTGCACTCGCGGCACTGATCGCCCGTGTGGCGCCAAGCCGGCCTAGCGAAGTGCATCCGGCAACGCGCGTGTTCCAAGCTCTACGAATCGCCGTCAATGATGAACTTGGCGAACTGGTCCATGCGCTGGTGGCGGCTGAAGCGATCTTAAAGCAGGGGGGCCGTCTTGCGGTGGTGACGTTTCACTCCCTTGAGGATCGCATCGTCAAACAGTTTTTCGCCGAGCACTCCGGACGTGGCAGGACGCCTTCCCGGCGTCTTCCTCACGAGCCCGTACCGCCAGAGCCAACCTTCCATGTCAATGGCAAACAGCCGGTAACGCCCTCGCCCAGTGAGATCGACGCCAATCCCCGCGCGCGATCGGCCAAGCTGCGTCACGGCGTGCGCACGAAAGCCCCGCCTCGCGGTATCGATGCGCGCTTGGCAGTACTCGCAACGCTTCCTCAAGATCATTCGGGGGGCCACTGAAATGGTTCGGTTACTTAACATTTTAGCGATCGCCGCGCTCATAGGCTCCGCGATCTATGCGTACACAATCAAATATGAGACAATTTTTCATGCTGAGACGATCGTGAAGCTACAACATGAGATCAAAGGGGAACAGGACAAGATCGGTATGTTGCGTGCCGAATGGGCGCATTTGACGCGCCCCGAACGCATTCAGGCACTCGCCGACAAATTCCTTGATCTGCAAACGGTTGCGTTGAATCAGATCGTCAAGGCGGATTCCCTGCCAGGCAAGGCACCGAGGGTCGACGCGATCGGACGTAAGCTCGAGGCGCTTGGATTAGGGGAGCCGACGAATACCTCTGGCAATGGCAATGTTATCGATCCCGCCGCGTCCTCTACGCTAGCAAGATAACGGCCGAGTAACAATGCGTGACGGATTCGATGGGAGCTTCGAGTATAGGGCAACCGATGTGCCGGTTAGGCCTTCCGGTAGCGTTGTCCGCTTTATTCAATTCTTCTTCAACGGACTTTTTTCAAAGAAGCCCGACAAGAGTGCGAGCCGGATTAGGCTCGCGGCTTGGGTATTTCTCGCGGTTTATGGGATCATCGCGGCCAAGCTCATAGATTTCGGTCTACGACCCGACCCGCCTCAAGGCATCAAACGTGCGGCCGCCGATGCCGTTGCCGCCGCACGCCCCGATATTCTTGATCGCAATGGAGAGATTCTGGCGACCGACGTCAAGGTGATGTCTGTTTTCGCGGAGCCCCGGCGAATCATCGATAAGGACGAAGCAGTCGAGCTTCTGACCGCCGTGCTTCCAGACGTAGACGCGCGTGAACTGCGGGAGCGCCTTGGCTCCCGCAAAGGCTTCGTTTGGGTCAAGCGTGCGATTACCCCAAAACAGCAGCAGGAGGTCTACCGCCTCGGCCTGCCGGGTGTTGGTTTTCTTGCGGAGAACAAGCGGGTTTACCCAAACGGCCCTGTTGCCGCGCATGTTCTTGGATTTGCCAGCCTTGATGGCATAGGCATGTCGGGACTCGAAAAATATATCGACGGCCAGGGACTAGCAGAATTGCATGGCGCGGGTTTCAATCTGACGCCGCAGAATCTGACGCCGATCACGACCTCGCTCGATCTCAGGGTCACTTATGCCGTCCGTGATGAGCTTACCAAAGGCATCGCCAAGTTCAAGGCCAAAGCGGGTGCGGCGGCAATTCTCGACGTGGATACAGGCGAAGTCGTCGCCATGGCGTCATTGCCAGATTTTGATCCGAACACGCCGCCAGATCCGCGTGACCTCGACTATATCAACCGACTTTCCGTCGGAGTCTATGAAATGGGTTCGACCTTCAAGGCCATTTCCATCGCGATGGCGCTCGATTTGGGCAAGGTCAACTTGCGTTCGCGGATCGATGCGCGCGAGAGCTTACGCTATGGCCATTTCACCATTCACGATTTTCACGCGACGCACCGGATGTTGAGCGTGCCCGAAGTCTTCACCTATTCATCCAATATTGGCGCCGCGCGCATGGCTTTGATGGCTGGTGTTGAGGCGCATAAGGCATTCTTGAACAAAATGGGCCAGCTTAGCCGTCTACGCACCGAGCTGCCGGAATCCGCCGAGCCCCTGGTGCCTAAAAATTGGGGCGAACTGAATACGATGACGATTGCCTTCGGGCAAGGCCTTAATGTTGCTCCCTTGCAGGCTATGATGGCTGTCGGCGCGCTGGCGAATGGTGGATTTCTCATTACGCCAACATTCTTGAAGCGGGACGATGTGGATGCGAGAAAGGGCGCGCCGCGGGTCATCAAGCCGGAAACGTCGGAGGCTCTTCGTTATTTGATGCGGCTCAACGCGGAAATCGGCACCGCCAAAATTGCCAATATCCAAGGCTATTTCGTTGGCGGTAAGACAGGGACCGCGGATAAGATCGTCCACGGCCATTATTCGAAGGATAAGGTTCTTACGACATTCATGGCGATTCTTCCGTCCGATAAGCCCAAATATCTCTTTCTGACGCTGTTGGACGAGCCCCAAGGTTTGCCCGAGGACGGCGGCTATCACACCGCCGCCCATAATGCGGGATTGGTCGCCGGCAAGATCATTGAGCGGACGGGGCCTTTGCTTGGGCTTCCCCCGCGCCCTGATTTTCCAACGCAACCGTTTCCGCTCCTCGCGAAACTTGGCTATGCGGAGGCAAATCAGCCGGCAAAGGGCGGAGGCGAGCATTGATGCGTCTTGCCGAACTGTTCCCGCAGGCGGATCTTCCCGACGGTCTAGCCGCGCGGGAGATCAAAGGTCTTAGCGCCGACAGCCGTGGGGTGACGGCCGACATGGTTTTTTTTGCGGTGCCGGGAACAAAAACCGATGGGTTGGTCTTTGTGCCGCAAGCTGTTCAGCGAGGCGCTGTCGCCATCGTCGCTGAGCACGATCCAGGGATTCCGATCGGGGCCACCGCTTTTGTCAAGACAACCGACGTGCGGCTCGCCTTGGCGCAGGCTGCCGCGCGTCTCTACCCGCGCCAGCCCGAAACGATCGTTGCGGTTACCGGAACGAGCGGCAAGACGTCCGTTGCCGATTTCGTGCGTCAGATTTGGGCCTCACTCGGCGCCAAGTCCGCCTCGCTCGGCACGCTTGGCGTCGTGGCGCCTTCGGGGCCTGTGCCTGGATCTCTGACCACCCCGGATCCGGTAAGCTTGCACAAAACCCTGGACGGACTGGAGCGCAGCGGCGTCACCCATCTCGCCTTGGAGGCGTCCTCGCACGGCATTCTGCAACGCCGGCTCGACGGCGTTCGTCTCACCGCGGCGGCCTTTACCAATCTTTCGCGTGACCACCTCGACTATCATTCAACGCTTGAAGATTATCTCGGTGCGAAACTTGAACTCTTTGAGCGGCTGCTCGAACCTGGCCAGGCGGCAATCGTCGATGCCGACAGCGATGTCGCGGAAAGGGTCATCGCAGCTTGCGAAGGGCGCGGCCTTCGCGTCGTCTCAACCGGCTTCAAGGGCGCGAGCCTGCGTCTTCTCGAAGCGAAGGCGGAGAATTTTTCAACGCGAATGAGAATTGCCTATGCCGGCAAGTTTTTCTCGATCCGACTTCCTCTCGCCGGTGCGTTTCAAACCTCGAACGCGCTTGTTGCTGCGGCTCTTTGCATCGCGGCGGGAAGTCCGGCCGAGGCGGTTTTTCCGGCGCTCGAAAAGCTCGAAGGCGCACCAGGACGGCTCGAGATTGTCGGCCGGAAGAATGGAGCGCCTGTCTTCGTCGATTATGCGCATAAGCCGGACGCGCTCGATAAGGCGCTCAAAGCCCTGCGGCCCTTTGTGGCTGGCCGGCTCATGGTAGTGTTTGGCTGCGGCGGTGATCGTGATACTGGCAAAAGGCCGATCATGGGCGAGATAGCGGCGCGCCTGGCGGATCATGTCATCGTCACAGACGACAATCCCCGCTCGGAGGATCCGGCCCTGATCCGCCAGGCCATTATGCGTGGCACGGCAGGCGCGGACAACGTCGAAGAAGTCGGCGACAGGGCTTTGGCCATCGCGCGGGCAATTGCGATGCTAGGCCCTGATGATGGACTCCTCATAGCAGGCAAGGGTCATGAAACTGGCCAGACCATCGGCGGAAAGACGCTGCCTTTTTCCGACTCTGACTGCGCGCGCGCAGTGTTGAACGAAGCACCCGCATGAGCCCTGGCACCGAAAGCGATTTTTTGTGGACGAGCCTCGGTCTTATCGACCCGCTCGCAGCTCGGGTCTGCGGCCGTCTCCGTCGCGGCGGCGTTACCGGCATTTCCATAGACACCCGCACCTTGCGGGAAGGCGAGCTGTTTTTCGCTATCAATGGAGCCAATTCGGACGGCCATGACTATGTCGGCGCGGCCTTCGAAAAAGGTGCCGCTGCGGCAGTGGTTGATGAAGCCCACGCCGATGCGCTTCGGCCGCTCGGACCGCTTTATGTCGTAACCGACGTTCTTGCTGCGCTGGAACGTCTTGGTCTGGCCGCGCGGGTGAGGTCGGCTGCCCGCATCGCCGCGGTTACCGGGTCGGTCGGCAAGACGTCGACGAAGGAAGCCTTGCGTCTTGTGCTCACCCAAGCCGGGACTTCTCATGCGTCGGTCGCGTCATACAATAATCACTGGGGCGTTCCCCTCTCCTTGGCGCGCATGCCGAAGCTGACAAAATTCGGAATTTTCGAAATCGGCATGAACCACAAAAATGAAATCACGCCTCTGGCAGAAATGGTGCGCCCGCATATCGCGATCATTACGACGATTGCGCCGGTCCATCTCGAATTTTTTGAAAATATCGACGCGATTGCCGATGCCAAAGCGGAAATTTTTTCAGGTCTTGAGCCCGGCGGTGTCGCAATTCTCAATCGGGACCTTCCCCAATATGAGCGCCTCCTGGCTCATGCCAAGATGTCGTCCGCGGGACATGTCGCGAGCTTTGGCGAACATGAGAAGGCCGACGCGAGGCTGATCAGTGTGAAGATTGGCACCGATCATTCCGTGGTTGAGGCAGAAATCTGCGGTCAGTCTCTCACCTATCGTCTCGGCGTGCCAGGCCGCCATTTTGCGATGAACGCGCTCGCGGTACTCCTTGCCGCGAAAGCTTTTGGTGTCGATCTCGAGGTTGCCGCGGGAACCCTCGCATTTTCCACGCCGCAGCCTGGGAGAGGCGAGAGACTGCTTTTGCCCGCCGAGGGCGGTCCTTATACTCTCATCGATGAAAGCTATAATGCCAACCCGGCGTCCATGCGCGCGGCGCTTGCTTTAGTTGGAGCCCTGCCTTTGCAAGATAAAGGACGCCGTATCGCGATCCTCGGCGACATGCTTGAACTTGGCCGCGATGACGCCGCGCTGCACGCCGAACTTGCCCGCGATGTCGCCGCCAATCATATCGATCTTGTTTTCGCCGCGGGTCCCTTGACGAAGCATCTCTTCGAGGCCTTGCCTGGCCAATTGCAGGGGGCCTGGCGCGACCGTGCAGCCGATCTGGTGCCGATCGTTGGTGCGGTGGTCCAATCCGGCGACATGGTGATTGTCAAGGGTTCGAACGCCAGCCGGATGAGCGCGATCGTCGATGCCCTCAAGCAACGCGCGGCAGCAGAAAGTTTGTCAGAGGCCGTAAAATGTTGACTTGGCTTGCCCAATATTCATCCATCTTTGAGCCGCTCAATCTCTTCCGCTATATCACTTTCAGGACCGGGGGCGCCACCGCGACGGCGCTTTTCTTCGTGTTCTTTTTTGGTCCAAGCATCATCGCCGCGCTGCGCCTGAAACAAGGCAAGGGCCAGCCCATTCGCGAAGATGGCCCGAAGTCGCATATCCTTTTGAAGTCAGGAACCCCCACGATGGGCGGCCTGATGATTTTGTCAGGTTTCATCGTCTCCACCTTGCTCTGGGCAAATTGGCGCAATCATTTCGTTTGGACCGTGCTTTTGGTCACGGCTGGTTTCGGCGCGATCGGTTTCTACGATGATTTATTGAAAGTAACGAAGCAGACCCATAACGGCTTTTCAGGACGGCGCCGGCTTGCCTTGGAAGTGGCAATAGCCGTCATTGCCTGTTATGCGATCATGAGACTCGGGACGCCGCACACGACAGCCCTGGCGTTGCCGGCGATCAATGGTTTTGTTACCGACCTCGGCATTTTCTTTCTTGCCTTTGGAGCTTTCGTGATCGTTTCCGCCGGTAATGCGGTCAATCTCACGGATGGCCTCGACGGCCTCGCGATCGTGCCAGTGATGATCGCGGCGGCGACCTTCGGGATTATCGCTTATCTCGCCGGTAATGCGATATTCTCCACCTATCTGGGGATTAACTTCGTTCCCGGCGCGGGCGAGCTCGCCGTCGTCTGCGGCGCCTTGATTGGCGCCGGCTTGGGCTTTCTCTGGTTCAACGCGCCGCCTGCGCAGATCTTCATGGGTGATACGGGATCGCTCGCGCTTGGAGGGGCGCTTGGCACCATCGCCGTCGCCGTCAAACATGAGATTGTGCTTGCCATCGTCGGCGGTCTCTTCGTCGTCGAGACCCTGTCGGTCATTGTCCAGGTGGCGTCGTTCAAACTCACCGGCAAGCGCGTCTTCAAGATGGCGCCGATCCACCACCATTTCGAACAGCTCGGCTGGTCCGAACCGCAAGTCGTGGTCCGCTTTTGGATCATTGCTTTCGTTCTTGCGCTGGTTGGCCTCTCGACCTTGAAATTGAGGTGACGATGACGCCGGTCACTTGCTTCGAAGGCAAGCATGCCGCCGTGTTTGGACTGGGCGGCTCGGGGTTCGTCACTGCGCAGGCGCTTGTAGCCGGAGGCGCCCGCGTGTCGGTCTGGGACGACAATGAGCACGCGCGCGAAAAGGCCCGCGCAGCAGGTCTCAGGATCGATAATCTCGCGACTTCCGACTGGCGGAATTTTGATTCGCTCGTCCTTTCTCCTGGTGTTCCGTTGACGCATCCAGCACCGCATTGGACCGTGCTGAAGGCGCGGCAGGCCGGGGCCGAGATTATCGGCGACATAGAATTGTTCTGCCGCGAGCGGCAAAAGATTGCGCCGGGCTCACCCTTCGTAGCGATTACTGGAACGAACGGAAAATCCACCACGACGGCGCTCGTCGCACATCTTTTCCGGAGCTTCGGTTTTGCGGTCGAAGTAGGCGGCAATATCGGCACGCCGGTCCTCGCATTGGCGCCGCCTGCGCAAGAGCGCGTTCATGTTGTTGAATGCTCCTCCTTTCAAATCGATCTTGCGCCCTCGTTAAATCCATCCGCCGGCGTGCTTTTGAATGTCACGCCGGATCATCTGGACCGCCACGGCACGATGGAGAATTACGCCGCGATCAAGGCAAGGCTAGTGGCAAAAGCGGATCTCGCGGTTATCGCGATCGACGATGACATCTCACGCGCCATCGCTGACGAATTAATCAAAGCCGGCAAACCGACGCTGCGTGTTTCCGTGACTGGCGCCGCGGTCGAAGACGGGATTGTGCTCGATGGCACTTTGCTTCTGCGTTTGGCGGAGGGCCGCTCGACGCCGGTTGCTGATCTTTCCGGAATTGCCTCGCTTCGCGGCAAACACAATGGCCAGAACGCCGCTGCTGCTGTCGCGGCACTGGGGCCGCTTGGATTTGATCTCGAACGCGTTGCGAAGGGCTTGCGGAGTTTTCCTGGGCTGCCGCATCGTCTCGAGGAGGTTGGACGGAAACGGAAGGTCCTCTTCGTCAACGATTCAAAAGCGACCAACGCCGATGCTGCCGAAAAGGCACTGCTTTCCTTCGACAAGGTGTTTTGGATTATCGGTGGCAGGGCAAAAGAGGGCGGCATCGAACCCTTGCGGACTTTGTTTGGCAAAGTGGCCAAGGCTTATCTGATTGGCGAGGCGAGCGATATGTTCGCGCGGACCATTGGGAACGCCTTCCCTTATGAAAGCTGCGGCTCGCTCGAAGCTGCGGTTCCGTTAGCCGCCCGCGATGCAGAAGCGAGTGGACTCGCGGAACCGGTCGTGCTGCTTTCGCCGGCCTGCGCGTCCTTCGACCAATTCCCTGATTTCGAGAAACGTGGCGATCGCTTTCGTGAGCTCGTCAAGGCTTTGCTCGCAGACAAAGAAGTGAGCTGAGGAGGCAATAATGGTATCGCGCGCGGAACGCTCGGCCCTGGCGTCTTGGTGGTGGACGATCGACCGCTGGATCCTCGCGGCGATCGGTGCGTTGATGGTGCTCGGACTGGTGCTGACGATGGCCGGAAGCCCGCCGGTCGCGGAGCGGCTTGGCCTTGCGTCCTTTCATTTCGTGCATCGGCAAGTCCTGTATCTGATCCCCTCAATCGCGGTCCTCATTGCCGCGTCTTTTCTTACGCCGCGGCAAGTGCGCCGGGTTGCGCTTGTTGTGTTTCTGGTGTCGCTCGCCATGATCTTGGTGGCCCTCCTCTACGGTCATGAAATCAAGGGATCGCGGCGTTGGATCTTCGGCATCCAGCCTTCCGAGTTTTTGAAGCCGGCCTTCGTCATTCTCGTGGCGTGGGCCTTTTCGGAGGCCGGTAAACGGCGCGACGTACCAGCCAATCTTTTCGCCATACTGTTGTTGCTGGTGACCATCGTCCCGTTGATTCTGCAGCCGGATTTCGGCCAGACGATGCTGGTCTCGCTGGTCTGGATGGCGTTGTTCGTCATGGCGGGGCTGCACTGGCTCTGGGTTGCGGGCCTCGGCGGGGCGGCGGTGGGAGGCGCACTGCTTGCTTATAAACTTGTGCCGCATGTGCGCGCCCGCGTCCTCAAATTCATCGATCCAGGCGCGGGCGGCGGCATGGTCGATACGTTTCAGGTTGATACCGCGCTCGATTGTTTCCTATCCGGCGGCTGGTTCGGCAAGGGGCCGGGCGAAGGGACCGTCAAGCGCATCCTTCCCGACGCCCATACGGATTTCATTTTCGCGGTGACTGGCGAGGAGTTCGGCGTTCTCGCCTGCGTTTTGATTGCTTCGATTTTCGCCTTCATCGTGTTGCGCGGCTTGTTCATGGCGGCACGCAACGAGGACCCTTTTTGCCGCTTCGCGGCGGCGGGACTGGTGATGCTTTTCGGCGTTCAAAGCGTCATCAACATGGCCGTTAATCTTCATCTCATACCGGCGAAAGGCATGACCTTGCCGTTTATTTCCTACGGCGGCTCCTCGCTTATATCGCTGGCGCTGGCGATCGGGTTTTTGATTGCGGTCCTGCGCAAGCGGCCTGGCGAGGCAATCCTTGCGAACGCCAGGGCGGAAGCTTTCGCATGAGCAAAAGAGGCCCCGTTGTCGTCGCGGCGGGCGGCACCGGCGGACATTTATTTCCAGCGGCGGCCTTAAGTCACGCGCTCATCGCGCGCGGCTTTGCGGTGCATCTCGTCACGGATGAACGGGCAGCCCAATACGGCGGCGACTTTCCCGCTGATGCCATTTACAAAGTCACGGCCGCGACCCCTAGCGGAGGCTCGTTATTGTCGCGCGGGCTGGCTGTGTTCACCCTCATCCGGGGTACATTTGCCGCGCGCCGGTTATTCAAACGGATAGAGCCGCGCGCGGTGATTGGCTTTGGCGGCTATCCGACGGTTCCTCCGGTGCTGGCGGCGTCGATGCTTGGCGTGCCGACCCTTCTTCATGAAGGCAATGCGGTCATCGGCCGTGCCAACCGCTTTCTCGCTGGCAGAGTCGACGCGATCGCCAAGGGCTTCGACGTGCTTGGCGGAATCCCCGGGAGCATGGCCGGCAAGACGCATCTCACCGGTAATCCGGTTCGCCCGATGGTGCTCGAAGCCG
Organism: uncultured Methylocapsa sp.; assembly: GCA_964440215.1. GTDB lineage: Bacteria > Pseudomonadota > Alphaproteobacteria > Rhizobiales > Beijerinckiaceae > Methylocapsa. Next base: position 43,891 of record CAYTRB010000003.1, on the reverse strand, counting down.
CGCGCGCCGTCTTCCCTGATTCTCCCGACGGCAGACTGCGGGTCGTTGTGACCGGCGGCTCGCAGGGGGCCCGGATTTTTTCGGACATCGTGCCCGCCGCGATCGAACTTTTGCCCGCAGCCGCGCGGCAAAAGCTCCAGATCACTCAACAAGCTCGCCCCGAGGACGAGGAAAGGGTGCGCGAAACCTACAAACGGCTTGGTATCGATTCCGAGATCCGGTCTTTCTTTACCGATTTGCCGGCACGTATCGCAAAGGCCCATCTCGTCATCGCGCGTGCCGGTGCCTCGACCATATCCGAACTCGCCGTCATTGGGCGCTCCGCCATCCTGGTGCCGCTCCCCCATGCGCTTGACCAGGATCAGGCAGCCAATGCGCAACAATTCGCGGCGGCCGGAGCGGCGGTTGTGGTTGCTCAGGGCGTATTTTCGCCGCAATGGCTGGCGACTTCTCTTCTGGAAGCGCAAGTTGACATCGCATCGCTGGCGCGCCGCGCCGCCGCGGCGAAGCAGACGGGCATCACGGACGCGGCCGAAAGGCTGGCCGGTCTGGTGCAGGGTCTGGTGACGGATAAGGATAGAATTCATGAGGTTGCCGGATAAACTTGGCCCCATTCATTTCATCGGAATTGGCGGCATAGGCATGTCCGGCATCGCCGAGGTTCTCCTTAATCTCGGCTACACGGTCCAAGGGTCGGACGCATCCGAGAGCGCCAATGTCTTGCGGCTGCGGGGCAAGGGCGCGCTCGTTCATATCGGTCATGATGCCAAGAATCTCGGCGCGGCGGAAGTCGTCGTGGTCTCGACCGCGATCAAGCGCGACAATCCGGAGCTCATCGCCGCGCGGCATAAACGCCTGCCCATCGTGCGCCGCGCGGAAATGCTCGCCGAGCTCATGCGGTTGAAGCACTGCGTCGCCATCGCCGGGACGCATGGCAAGACGACCACGACTTCCCTCGTCGCGGCGCTGCTTGAAGCCGGCAAATTCGATCCGACCGTTATCAATGGCGGCATTATCAACGCGTATGGAACCAATGCGCGGCTCGGCGGCGGCGATTGGATGGTGGTCGAAGCCGATGAAAGCGACGGCACTTTTCTCAAGCTTCCCGCCGAAATCGCGATCGTCACCAATATCGATCCTGAACATCTCGATCATTTCGGGACTTTCGAGGCGATCAAGGCGGCGTTTCGCGCTTTTGTCGAAAACGTCCCCTTTTATGGCTTCGCTGTCCTGTGTCTCGATCACCCCACGGTCCGCGAGCTTGCAGGTCAGATCGAGGATAGGCGGGTGATTACCTATGGGGAGGATCCGAAGGCCGACGTCAGGCTCGCAGGGATCGATCTCAGCAATGGCGTTTCGCGCTTTACGGTGATCATTCGCGACCGCGAAACGGGTATCGAGACAGCGCTTGAAAACATCGTCATGCCGATGCCAGGCCATCATAACGCATTGAACGCGACAGCCGCGATCGCCGTTGCCCACCGTCTCGGCATGAGCGCGGACGCCATCCGGAAAGCGCTCGCGGGGTTTGGCGGTGTCAAGCGCCGCTTTACCCGCACTGGCGATTGGAATGGCGCCGCGATTTTCGACGATTACGGCCACCATCCGGTCGAAATCACCGCCGTTCTGCGGGCCGCCCGCGCCTCGGCCAAGGCGCATGTCATCGCCATCGTGCAGCCGCATCGCTATACGCGTCTTCATTCGCTCTTCGCTGGTTTTACCGGAGCCTTCGACGATGCCGATACGGTGATCGTCGCCGATGTCTATTCCGCGGGGGAGGCGCCGATCGCGGGCGCCGATCGCGATTCCCTCGTCGCCGCTCTGCAGAAGCGCGGCCATGCGCAGGCGCTTGGCCTCCAACGGCCGGAAGATTTGGCCCCGCTCATTCATTCGCTTGCCAAGCCCGGCGATTACGTCGTGTTTCTCGGCGCCGGCAATATCACCCAATGGGCGCAGGCGCTGCCGGGCCAGCTCGCGGCTGAAGACATTCATGCTGGCGCCGCAGAATAAGGGCCGTCCCGCGATCTTCCCCGTCATCACCTCGGAACTTAATGCGGCCATGCCGGATCTGCGCGGGCTGCTCACGGCCAACGCACCGCTCGCGCATCTCACATGGTTCCGGACGGGAGGCCCCGCGCAAGCTCTCTTCGAGCCTGCGAGCGAGAACGATCTTGCGTATTTTCTTGGGGCGCTCGATCCCACGATTCCGGTTCTGGTGCTAGGCGCTGGTTCCAACATTCTGCTGCGCGACGGGGGTGTCGAAGGCGTCGTGATCCAACTTGGCAAGGCGTTCCAAGGCCTCGAAACCGAGGGTCTGACCTTGCGCGCGGGCGCCGCCGTGCCGGATGTAAAACTTAGCTCCGCCGCCGCTCAGGCGGGCATCGCGGGTCTTTCGTTTTTTCGCGGCATACCGGGTTCGGTTGGCGGCGCGCTGCGGATGAATGCCGGGGCCTATGGCGCCGAGACAAAGGATGTGCTCATCACCTGCCGGGGTGTCGACCGCAGCGGCAATGTCGTTGCGTTGTCCAGCGCGGACATGGGATTTTCCTATCGCCATTGCGGCGTGGCGCCGGACATGATTTTCACCCGCGCCGTTTTTGCTGGCACTCAAGGCGATCCAAACGCGATCCTAGCCGAGATGGCGGAATTTTCGCGAGCGCGCGCGCAATCGCAGCCTGTCAATACGCGCACCGGCGGCTCGACCTTCAAGAACCCGCCCGGCCAAAAAGCGTGGGAATTGGTCGACAAAGCGGGCTGCCGCGGGCTTGCCGTGGGCGATGCGCAAGTCTCCGAACTTCATTGCAATTTCCTGATCAATCGCGGCAAGGCCACCGCCGCCGATCTCGAAAGCTTGGGCGAGCTTGTCCGCGCAAGAGTGAAGGAGACAAGCGGGGTCACCTTGGAGTGGGAAATATTGCGGGTGGGCGTCTCTCTGTGAACTTCTCAATGACATATCAGGCCCTCCTCAATGAGGGGTAGGCATTTGGAATGTCCAAAAAACCACCTGACCCTACTCCTAAATTCTACAGCAATCTTGCGCTTGTCCTAAATCCCGGCTTCATATCTCGCCGCGCCTCGCGCGTGTCTTTTCGCTTAGGCACCAATCGTACCAAAATGTTTCACGTGAAACATTTTTGTCCGATTGGGCCCGAAAACCTTACCAAACTGATGGGTGAGTTATCATGACCAAGCATGTCGCCGTTCTCATGGGCGGCCTCTCGGCGGAGCGCGAGGTTTCGCTGCGCTCGGGCGAGGCCTGCGCGAAGGCCCTCGAAGCCGAAGGTTTCCTTGTCACCATGCTCGATGTCGATCGCAACATCGCGGAGGTGCTGGCGAAACTGAAGCCCAACGTCGCCTTCAATGCGCTGCATGGGCGGTTCGGCGAGGATGGCATCATGCAGGGCATTCTGGAGATGCTGCGCATTCCCTATACCCATTCGGGCGTGCTGGCCTCGGCGCTTGCCATGCGGAAGGACCGGGCGAAGGAGTTGTTCCGCGCCGCCGGGATTCCGGTCGCCGAAGGGGTGACGGTCGAGCGTTCGGTCGCGGCCAAGAGCCATGTTCTGCCGCCCCCTTACGTCATCAAACCCGTCGATGAAGGATCTTCCGTCGGTGTCCTGATCGTGCGGGAGGGTGCGAACGCGCCGCCGCAAGAATTAACCAATGAAGATTGGCCCTGTGGTGAACAGGTCTTGGTCGAACGCTTCGTCGCCGGACGCGAGCTAACCTGCGCCGTTATCGGTGATAAAGCCTATGATGTCATAGAGATACGCGCGGCGGACGGGGGCTGGTACGACTATAATGCAAAATATGCCAAAGGAGGCTCCATTCACGTCCTTCCGGCAAATCTTAAAGGAAATATTTACCAAAATGTTCAAGAGTTGGCCTTCGTGGCGCATAAGACGCTCGGCTGTCGTGGCGTGAGCCGGACGGATTTCCGGTATGACGACTCGCCCGGCGGAACGGGGGAGCTCGTGGTTTTGGAAGTCAATACCCAGCCTGGGATGACCGAGACTTCGCTTGTGCCGGAACTCGCGGCCTTCGCGGGCCTTCAATTCGGTGAGCTTGTTCGATGGATGGTCGAGGACGCCTCCTGCGATCGTTGAGGCCAGCGGGGCTGGGCGCAAGCCCTGTGGCCTTGGCCTATGCCGGCGCTTTGCCAGTGCCTGACGCTGTCTCCGCGCGGCCGCAACGCATGCCGCCCGCGCGCCACAAGCGCCTGGGATTTTGGCATAAGATCTTGAACCGGCTGGCTGGGCCGGGCACGGGCGCTTGCCTTTCCTTGTCCGTGCTGGCGGCCGTGGGCGTCTACGGTGCCGTGAAAGGCGGCCATTATGCCGCCTTCGTGGCCGCGCAAGGGGAACCAGCCGACATTCTTGCCAAGGCGGTCGGTTTTTCCATCAAATCGGTGACGATCTCAGGCGAGCGCGAACTCAAGGAACAAGAGCTTCTCACCATCGCCGGGATCGGCCCGCGCAATTCGCTCCCGTTTCTCGATGCCGAGAAAATCAGGGAAAGGCTGCAACGGCTTCCGCTCGTCAAGGAAGCCGTGGTCACCAAACTCTACCCGGACCGGCTCTTGATCGAGATCGAGGAGCGGCAGCCTTTCGCCCTTTGGCAGTGGGACGGCAATGTGCAAATCATAGCCGCCGATGGCGTTCCCATCGCCGCGATGCGCGACCGGCGATTTATTCATTTACCGCTTGTCGTCGGCGCCGGGGCGAATGAAAAACTCGGCCAATATATGGCTCTCCTCGATGCCGCGGGCGATTTGCGCGAACGGATCGTGGCGGGCGTTCTCGTCGCCAAGCACCGCTGGACGTTGAAGACGGCAAGCGGAATCGATATTCTTTTGCCGGAAATGGAGCCCGAGGCGGCGCTCGCCAGGCTCGCCGAACTTCAACAGACGTCGCATATTCTCGACAAAGACCTCATTTCGCTCGATCTACGCCAGCCCAGCCGCCTTGTCGCACGATTGACCGAAGAAGCGGCGGCCGAACGTGCTGAGACGCTTCCCCGGAAGAGCAAGGCGAAAGGCGGCCATATATGAATTCGAGAGTCTTGCCGCCGCGCCTGCCGCCTTTGTCGGCCAAAAAGAGCGCGGTCCTTTCCGTGCTTGATATTGGAACGTCAAAAATTGTCTGCCTCGTCGCGCGGCTCAATCCGAGCGATCCGTCCGACACGCTGCGCGGGCGCACCCATCGCTGCCGCATTCTTGGCATTGGACATCAACGCTCGCGCGGGATCAAGGGCGGCGCCGTCGTCGATATGGATGCGGCGGAAGCAGCAATCCGTTTTGCCGTCGATGCGGCGGAACGCATGGCTGGGGTGCAGGTCGAAAGCGTGATTGTGAACGCGACAGGCGGGCGGCTGGCGTCGCGTCTCTACGATGCTAAAGTCGCGATCGCCGGCCGGGCCATAACACAGGCCGATGTGCATCGCGTGCTTGAGGCGTGCACGGCGCGCGGCGAGCAGCAGGGCAGGGCCGTGCTGCACTCTTTGCCGATCGGCTTTGCGTTGGGTGAAACACGTCACATCCAAGATCCGAGGGGGATGGTCGGTGAAGAACTCGGCGCCGATATGCATGTGCTAAGTTGCGATGCCGCGGCCGCGCGCAATCTGATGCTCGCGGTTGAACGTTGCCATCTGGCGGTCGACGCTATGGTCGCGACGCCTTATGCGGCGGGCCTTGCGGCCTTGGCCGATGATGAAGCCGAACTCGGCGCCGCCTTGATCGACATGGGTGCGGGGACTACCTCTGTCAGCGTCTTTTCCGGCGGCCATCTCTCGCATGTCGACGGTTTCGCGGTTGGCGGCAACCATGTCACGATGGATGTCGCGCGCGGCCTTGGAATTACGCTCGTGGACGCCGAACGGTTGAAGACGCTTTATGGCGCCTGCCTCACCTCTCCGTCCGATGAAAGCGAGACGATTGCGGTGGTTCAGGCGGGCGATGACGCTGAGCGTCCCGCACATTTGCCGAAGGCGCAGCTCATCTCGATCATCAAGCCTCGCGTCGAGGAGATCCTCGAGCTCGTACGCGACCGGCTCAAACAGGCCGGTCTTCCCTCGCATGTGGGGCGAAGGCTTGTTCTCACGGGCGGTGCTTGCCAGCTCACCGGCATGCAGGCGGCGGTGAAGCGCATCGTCTCCGGACAGGTCAGGATCGGCCGGCCGCTCGGCATCAAGGGACTGCCAGAGTCGGCGAAAAGCCCGGCTTTTGCAGCGGCTGTCGGTCTCCTAATCTATCCGCAAGTGAGCGGTATCGAGCATTTCCGTCCATCGCAGCGCGTGGTTTTTCAAGACTCGCAAGCGCATGGATACTTCGGGCGGGTCGGGCAATGGCTTAAAAGTAGTTTTTAGACGTGCGTGCGGCAAGCGTAAGCGCGGCGAATTGTTCGAGTTTGCCGCAAACAATGGAATAAAACCCGAGCGTCCTTGACCGGCGCTCCAACGTCGAGAGGCCAGACGATGACGATCAATCTTAAAGCGCCCGAACTTCGGGAACTTAAACCCCATATCATGGTCGCCGGCATCGGCGGCGCTGGTGGCAATGCTGTAAACAATATGATTGTCTCGGGCCTTCTCGGTGTCGAGTTCATCGTCGCCAATACAGACGCGCAGGCGCTGACCTCGTCGAAGGCCGAGAGGATTATCCAGATGGGCCTTCAGGTTACCGAGGGGCTTGGCGCCGGATCGCAGCCGGAAGTCGGCCGGGCCGCGGCGGAGGAAGCGATCGAGGAGATCCGCGATCACCTATCGGGAGCGCATATGGTGTTCGTCACCGCTGGCATGGGCGGCGGAACCGGCACGGGCGCGGCGCCGGTGATCGCCCGCGCGGCAAGGGATATGGGCATCCTGACGGTTGGCGTCGTGACTAAGCCGTTTCAGTTCGAGGGCGCAAGACGCATGCGCATCGCCGAAGCCGGCATCAGCGAACTGCAGAAGTCCGTCGATACGCTGATTATCATTCCCAATCAGAATCTATTTCGCATTGCCAATGAGAAGACCACATTTGCCGACGCTTTCGCGATGGCCGACCAGGTGCTCTATTCCGGCGTTGCCTGCATCACCGATCTGATGGTCAAGGAGGGCTTGATCAACCTCGATTTCGCCGACGTTCGCGCCATCATGCGCGAAATGGGCAAGGCCATGATGGGGACCGGCGAGGCTTCCGGCGAAAAGCGGGCGATCCTTGCCGCCGAGGCGGCCATCGCCAATCCGCTTCTCGACGAGGTTTCGATGAAGGGCGCGCGGGGGCTGCTCATTTCTATTACTGGCGGCAATGATCTCACCCTTTATGAAGTCGACGAGGCGGCCGGCCGGATTCGCCAAGAGGTCGATGAGGACGCCAATATCATCCTTGGCGCGACTTTCGATGAAAGCCTCGACGGCATTATCCGCGTCTCGGTCGTTGCGACCGGGATCGATCATGCCGACACCGCCTATGAACCGACCGCCGCAGAAACGCGCATCGCGGAAGTCACCAACCGTCTGCGGGCGCAGACGGCGGCGCGTCCCATTGAGACCGCGCAGCCGCGTTTTCAAAATACGCAACAGGACAATTATGCGGCGGCGGAGTATGATCCGCGCTATGAAGAGCGGGTGCCCGCGCCCGCCCAGCATTTCGGTGCGCCAGGCTCTGGGGCCGAAAACCGGGTCCATATCCAGGAAGTTGCGCCGCAATCCCGGCATTACGTTGAACATTCGCAACAGGCAGCGCGTCCAGGCGAGTATTATGAGGCCGGCCCCTTCGTTCCCGCGGCACCCGATTCGCCCATTGTCCGGCCGCAGAGGATGCCGCAAATCGATGATTTGCCGCTACCGGCGCAAAACCAAATCCGCGCGCACCGGGGAGAACTGGCGGCTGAGACGCATCCCGAAGCCAAGCGCCGTTCGCTGCTTGAGCGGCTTGCATCATTCGGCATCAGCCGCCAGGAAGGAGCTGCCCCCGCGCCGGAGCCGCGTGAGAGGCCAGTACAGGCACGGCAGCCCGCGCAACCGCAGACCTATAGGCAGCCGCAGCCCAATCCCGTTCATGCCGAATACTCCAAGCGCGCGCAACATCCGCCGGCCCCGCAAAGACTTCCGCAACCTGCGGTCGATACACATGGAAGGGGCGCCTATCAATCCCGTGCCCTCGAAGAGGACCAGCTTGAGATCCCGGCTTTCCTGCGGCGCCAATCGAGCTAGAGCATGATCCCAAAAAGTTGCGGACTTTTTGGGGAAGATCAGATGATAGAATAAGGACCGCGAGACCATGAACGATCTTACCTGAATCGATCATGGTCTAGTATTTTAGGCCCCGGGGAGGGACAGAAGGAGGGGCTGGTTATTAGCCTCCCTTCTTTGGGCGTTATAGGGCTCTACGCGATGCGCCTTGCCGCGGGAACGGTCTCTTAGGCGCTCTATGTTCCGCGTGCTCAAGACCCATCAGAATTCGCGTTATCTCCCCTGCTATTGAGTAATGTCAGCCCGTGCGGGCGAGCTTTGCCGGTCGAAAAGGCGGTATTGAAATCAAGATTGAACTTTGTATCGAGTTCAAGTTTGCCCTCGTCCACTTTGATGACGTGGATCTTGTGATCGCCATCGACATGGACAACACCAGGCGGCACAAGATCCTCGTTGAGGAAATAATCCGATACGACCAGCTGTTTTTCATCCTTGCTGAGGTGCAGATAATGCGGCCCTGAGTTCGGTCGTAAATCTACAATGCTTGTCACGATGGGATTGTTTGGATCCTTGATGCTGAAAGGCACGACCTTGCCAGCCTGGCCCGCATAATTGGTTCGCGCATGGCAAAGCCGCGTTATCGCCAAAAGCCACTTGTTGAAGTTTCGGCGGGATTAAGAATGCCTCGGCCCTGGCAGGGCTCGCGTTCTTGCCGCCCGGCGGCGGGTACGCGCGAAAAGCAAAACCGCCTTGGCGTTGAGGACCGGGATTTCCCCGCCAAAACCAAACCACCGGCGCGGTGTCCGGGTTTCCGTTTCGATCAGCAGCTTCGCCAAAGCAATCATGGTTTCCGGGCCAGCCGCGCCGAGACCGGGGGAAATCGTCTCCAGCGTCATTGGGTGTTTGGCATAAGCGCGCGCCCGCTGCTTGACGAGAAAAGCAATGGTGCGGGTTGCCTGCGCGCTGAAGGCTGCTTCGATATTGAAGGGCGTGTTGATTTGGTCTTGGGAATTGATTTGGACCGTGTCTTGAGCGGGCGACGGGTTCGGCATGGGCGGGCTCCGGGGAAACGACCGGACAGACGATACAGGTAAATATACCTATGTAAAGGTATTATTACCCACTATCAAACCTATTTCCGGCGCCACTGACCGGATCTGACAACCCCTTTAATCTCGGCGGCCCATTCGATTCGCACTCCCCGGATCGGTGCGGCGTTATGGCTCTCAAGGTCGAAGGTGCCGCTCGTCCCGCCCCGCTGGATCCGTTTCAGATAGCGTTTACCGTCGGCGGTCCTGACGGCTGCTTCCCAGCCGATCACTTCATCGACATTGGTGCCTTGGCGCCAGCAAATGATTACGTCGCCCGGATCATAGCGGGGCCACATGCTGTCGCCCTCGACCTGAAAAGCAATGGCATCATTCGCGATCGGAAACGGAACCTCGATTTCATAAAGGCCTTCAGGGGGAATTTGTTCGAATTCCGGGAGAATCTCGGCGCCTGCGCCAATCCGCCCGACAACCTGCACGGCATTGCCGGGCGCCGGTTCCCCGATGCCTTCCAGCAGCCAGGCCGCCGTCGTTTTCAAAACCGGGGCAAGCGCCATTAAAGTCTCGGTCGTGACGCCGCGCCGGTCGTGGTTTTTGACGGCGCGTTTCAAATTGCGAATCGCATCGGGCCGCTTCGCGGCCAGCGAGGCGGCATGGGCGGAAAGGTCCACGGCCTTGAGGCGGCTTTCGATCCGGGAGAGAACGTCTTCAAGTTCCATACCGGTAGTGTAACCGAAAACAGTCAGCTCCGCACCAGGTAAGATTACCATATTAATTACGGTAATAATACCCTTACGGAGTTCGCCATGACGGTTGCTACGGAAATTCACAAATCACGCTGGACGGGAGAGCGCATAGCCCGCCTGGGGTTTCTCCTTGGCCTTGGCTGGGATGCCAAGCACATCGCCGAGGATCCCATCATCAACTCGACCCCCAACAATGTGCATCGGCAGGCGCAAAGATTTGGGCTCGCGTTTCGCGCGGCGGCGGCGGCCATGGCGCTGCGGTTGCCTCCCGATGCCTCAAGCCGCTTCGAGCTGGCAGCCGAGAAGCGCAGTATGACGCGCGAGGCGATGATTAGGCTTCTGCTCCTGCAAGTCGCCTCCGAGCCCCACCTCATCGACAACATCCTCGATGATGGGGTTTGAGCATGACCGGAGAAACCGAGGCCTCCCCGTCTGATCTTCCGCCCGCCGCCAAGCACGAAACCCTGCCGCCGCTCTGGGAAGCAGATTACGTCGGCAAAACGCTTGTGCAGGCCTTCGCCACGCTGGACCGGCTGCCGAAGGTACGCGGACCTCGCGCGCCCGGCGGACATTGGCCGCTCACGCTCACCGAATGGGCCGACCGGCTGGCGCAGGCGGAACTCGACGAAAGCGAGCGCCGTGACCGCGAGCGGGCCTATAATCGCACGGTGATCCGCCCCACGGCCATCGAGATCAAGCGGATGGATGCAGCCTTCGAATGGCTGCGCGAATTGCACACGGTGGATAGCGGAATGGCCCTGGTAACGACGCTCTGGGCGTTGCGCTCGGCGCGTCACCGCTCGATCAAAAAGCTTTGCGCGGAAAAATCATGGGCTCCGCATACGTTTTTTAGGAAACGTGCCAAGGCGCTGGAGACTTTGGCGCAGATGCTTAACGAGCGCGGCGTGCCGGTGTTTTAGGGAATGGCCCTTAGTTCCAGGAACCAGTAAGAAGGATCGCGGCTCCTCAGCTGCTATCACGGCAATGATGTTTAAAACATTAGAAATAATGCTTGAAACATTATTATATGGTTTATATATATGAAAGCATAATTTCTGGCTGTGATATCCAGGAGCCCTTATGATTACGGCGGCACAGTTGCGCGCGGCCCGCGCCTTGCTCGGACTAGATCAACGCGAACTGGCCGAACTGTCCGATTTATCGGTTCCGACAATTCAGCGGATGGAGGCGAGTGACGGGGTGATCCGCGGCAATGTGGATTCCTTGATGAAATTGGTCGGGGCGCTCGACGCTGCCGGAATCGAACTGATCGGCGAGAATGCCTTGAGCTCTGGCGGCGGCCGCGGCGTCCGCCTCAAGGATCCGGCGAATGCCGGGGTGTATTCGGAGAGAACCGCGCGGACCCTCAATCCCCGCATGGCGGGACGTTAAGCGCGATGGCGGTGATCACGGAACTGTGGTTCGTTGGCGCCCTGCTTGGCCTCGCGGTTTTCGCGGTCTTCACCGGCCGCGCGCGTGGCGCCACGGTTGCCCTCTATGCCGCCACTCTCGCCATCTCGCTTGCGGCGCTCCTCATTGCGCTTCACCAGCTTCTTTTTGGGGCTGTGGTGGAAGACATCACCTTGCCGCTGGGGCTGCCTTGGGTCGGCGCGCATTTCCATGTGGATGCGCTAGCCGCGTTTTTTCTGGCGGTCATCAATATCGGGGCCGCGAGCGCGAGCCTTTATGGGATTGGCTATGGCCGCCGCGAGCATGAGCCGTTGCGGGTGCTGCCGTTTTTTCCGGCGTTTCTCGCTGGCATGAATTTGGTCGTGCTGGCCGCCGACGCTTTCAGTTTTTTGGTGGCGTGGGAATTCATGTCGCTCGCCTCCTGGGCCCTTGTCATGAGTCATCACAAGGAGCCGGGAAACCTTGCGGCTGGCTATGTCTATATCCTCATGGCGAGCGCTGGCACGCTGGCGCTCCTGCTCGCCTTCGGTCTGCTGGCCGGCCCGGAAGGCGGTTATGCTTTCGACTCGATTCGCGGGCATGCCATATCGCCGTTCCGCGCAAGCCTGGTCCTGGGACTTGCCCTGTTCGGCGCCGGATCGAAGGCGGGGCTCGTGCCGCTCCATGTCTGGCTGCCGCTCGCCCATCCGGCGGCGCCGAGCCATGTGTCGGCGCTGATGAGCGGCGTGATGACCAAGGTCGCCATCTACGGGTTCCTGCGGCTCGTCTTCGATCTGCTTGGCCGGGAGGCGGAATGGTGGTGGGGGATCCCGATTTTGGCCGCCGGCGGCGGCACCGCGGTGCTCGGCATCCTCCATGCGCTCATGCAAAATGATGTGAAGCGCGTGCTCGCCTACAGCACGATCGAAAATATCGGCGTTATCTTTGCCGGGCTTGGTCTGGCCTTGGCGTTCGACACGAATGGATGGCCCGCAGCGGGTGCGCTGGCTTTGACCGCATCGCTGTTCCAAGTCCTCAATCACGCGCTCTTCAAAAGCATTTTGTTCTTTGGCGCGGGAGCCGTGCTGACAGCGACGGGCGAGCGCACGATGGATCGTCTCGGCGGTCTCATCCACCCCATGCCGGTCACGAGTTTCGCGTTCCTGGTGGCGTGTGCCGCGATCTCGGCGCTGCCGCCGCTCAATGGATTTGCCTCTGAATGGCTGCTTTTTCAAGCCATTTTGCTTAGTCCGGGGCTGCCGCACTGGGGGCTGAAGCTTCTTCTGCCAGCGGTCGGCGCGCTGCTCGCCCTTGCGGCGGCGCTGGCGGCGGCCTGTTTCGTGCGTGTCTTCGGGATTGTCTTTCTCGGACGGCCGCGCTCGCCGGCGGCGGAGTGTGCCGCCGAGGCCGACCGCTGGTCACAGAGCGCGATGATCGTGCTTGCTGTACTCTGCGTGCTCGCCGGGATTTTCCCGGGTTTCGTGATCGATGCCATGGCACCTGTCGTGCAGCTCCTCACCGGTGCAAGGATGCCTGCGCAAGCAAGCATGGAATGGCTGTCGATCGTGCCGGTTGCCGAGAGCCGCAGCTCGTACAACGGCCTTGTCGTGTTTTTCTTCATCGCGGCCTCCGCCTCGATCGCGGCCTTCGTCATTCATCGCTTCGCATCCGGCGCCGTGCGCCGTGCGCCCGCCTGGGACTGCGGCTTTCCGGAACAAAACCCGGCGACACAATATACGGCAGGAAGTTTCGCGCAGCCGATCCGCCGGGTCTTTGGCACCTATGTATTTCGCGCGGAAGAGCATGTCGAGATGCGGCCGCCCGGCGACCAGCGCCCAGCCAGGTTCGACGTCAAGTTGCATGATCTTGCCTGGGAGCTCATTTACACGCCCATCGCCAATACGGTTTTGCTCATCGCGACGCGGCTCAATAAGCTTCAATTCCTGACCATCCGAATCTATTTGAGCTTTGTCAGTTTCGCTCTCGTGTTTCTTTTGCTGGTGCTCGCGCTATGGCCGTGATCCTCGATCTCGCCACGCAAGGCGCCCAGATGCTCCTGGTGCTTTTGCTGGCGCCGCTCCTCACCGGTTTCATCCGCAAGCTGAAGGGCCGGCTTTTGCGCAGGCAGGGGCCACCTCTCCTGCAGCCCTACCGCGACCTTTTGCGGCTCTTGCGCAAGGAAGCGGTGCTTGCGGAGAATGCCTCCTGGCTGTTCCGGGTGACGCCTTATCTCGTGTTCGCCGCGACTTGGGTGGCGGCGGCGCTGGTTCCGACCTTCGCAACAGGCCTCATGTTTAGCTGGTCGGCGGACCTTATCGTGGTCATTGCCCTGCTCGGCAGCGCGCGCTTTTTTCTGGCGCTCGCCGGGATGGATGTTGGCACGAGTTTTGGCGGCATCGGATCGAGCCGCGAGATGATGATCGCGACACTTGCCGAGCCTGCGATGATCATGATCGTTTTCTCTCTCGCGCTCCTTGCCGGCTCGACCCAGCTCTCAAGCCTTGCCGGTTTCATGCTGTCCCCGGAGGTTGGCTTGCGCGTGACGGCGGGTCTTGCCCTCATCGCCCTGGTGATGGTCGCGATCGCGGAAAACGGGCGCATTCCGATCGACAACCCCGCAACCCATCTCGAGCTGACGATGGTGCACGAGGCCATGCTGCTCGAATATTCCGGACGCCACCTGGCGGTGATCGAACTTGCCGCATGGTTGAAGCTTCTCCTCTATATGTCGCTCATTGGCTGCGTATTCGTGCCTTGGGGTCTGGCGCCGCCTGGCGCCTCCACGGGCGAAGACGTGACCGGCATCGCCGCTTACATCGCAAAGCTGACGGCCGGTGGCTTTCTCCTCGCGCTGTTCGAGACAAGCGTCGCCAAGATGCGCGTCTTCCGGATTTCGGAATTCCTCGGGGCCGCCTTGATGCTCGGCTTGCTCGGCGTGCTGCTTCTTTTCGTTACAAGGACCTTGCGATGACCGGCCGCCTCGCGTTCGACGTCTCCCATCTCCTCGCCGGCGGCTTGGTGCTGATCAGCTTCATGCTTTTGTACCAGAACCGGCTCTATTCCCTGCTGAACGTGTTTGCCCTTCAGGCGATCGTTCTGGCGCTTTCGGTCGCCTGGCAAGCCTTTGTGCAAGGCGCGCCGCATCTCTATATCACCGCCGCCATCGCGCTCATTTTCAAGGCAACCATCATTCCCGTAGCGCTCCATCGCATCATCGTGCGCCTCGGCATTCACCGCGAGGTCGACACCGTCGTCGGTATCGGCCCAACGATGCTTGCCGGAATCGCGCTTGTCGCGCTGTCCATGGTCGTGATGCTGCGCGTCACCTCCGAGGCAGATTCGCTTGCCCGCGAGGATCTGGCCTTCGCGCTCTCCGTGGTTCTGCTCGGCCTCTTGATGATGGTGACGAGAGGCAATGCGGTCAGTCAAGTGATCGGCTTCATGTCGCTCGAGAACGGCCTCATCCTCGCCGCGACGGGAGCCAAGGGCATGCCGCTCGTGGTCGAGATCAGTGTCGCCTTTTCGGTCCTCATCGCGTTCATCGTGATCGGTATCTTCCTGTTCCGGATCCGTGAGCGGTTCGATACGGTCGACCTTGAAGCCCTTGACCGGCTTCGCGACGACCGCTACCGGGGGGGACGCTTATGAACGCCATCACCGTCAGCGGCGTGACTTTCCTGCTGGTCATTCCGGTGATGGCTGCCGCCGTGCTGGCGGTCTTGCCGGGCTATCGGCTGTCGGCTGGTCTGAATATTGCGGCGGCTTTCCTGACGCTTCTTGCCGCTTTATCGCTGTTCGTTTGGAAGCCCGCGCCTGGCCCTTACATTTTGGTCGACGATTTGAACATCGTCTTCGTCGTTTTGAATTGCTTCGTCGGTTTCACCACAAGTGTGTTCAGCGCAAGCTACATCGCCCACGAACTGGAGACGGGGCGGCTTACCGTTGTGCATCTGCGATTCTACCATGCGATGT
The DNA here is from genome assembly GCA_964440215.1 of uncultured Methylocapsa sp. Lineage (GTDB taxonomy): Bacteria > Pseudomonadota > Alphaproteobacteria > Rhizobiales > Beijerinckiaceae > Methylocapsa. The sequence continues at coordinate 28,563 of CAYTRB010000003.1, read as the reverse complement.
ATCAAGTGCTGCTGTTTGCCATGAATCTTGCTTTGGTCGCCAACAACATCGGCCTGATGTGGGTCGCCATCGAGATGGCGACGCTCACCACGGTGATCATGGTTGGCATCTATCGCACGGAGGCGGCGATCGAGGCCGCCTGGAAATATTTCATCCTCGGCAGTGTCGGCATTGCTCTTGCGCTGTTTGGCACGATTCTCGTCTATATGGCTGCGCGTCCGGTCGTCGGAGAGGGTCAGGACGGCATGGTCTGGACCGTCCTGATCCAGCATGTCTCAGCCTTCGACCCGGCGCTTCTCGACCTTGCCTTTGTTTTTCTCCTGCTCGGTTATGGCACCAAGGTTGGCCTCGCGCCCTTGCATGCCTGGCTGCCCGATGCGCATGCCGAGGGGCCGACACCGATCTCGGCGGTGCTGTCTGGCCTCTTGCTCAATGTCGCGCTCTACGCCGTGCTGCGATTCAAGCTGTTGCTGGCTGCCAATCCGGGTGCCATCGCACCCGGACCCTTGATGGCGGCAATGGGGCTGACCTCGCTTATCTTTGCTGGCTTCATGCTCTACCGCCGCCACGATATCAAGCGGATGTTCGCCTACTCGTCGATCGAGCACATGGGCATCATCGTCTTCGCATTCGGAATGGGCGGGCCGCTCGCCAATTTCGCCGGCCTGCTTCACATGACGATGCACAGCCTCACCAAATCAGCGATCTTTTTCACGGTTGGCCATATCGCTCAAGTCAAAGGCACCCAAACCATCGCCGATATCAGGGGTTTGACGGTGACCCATCCGATGCTCGGCTGGAGCCTCGTTGCTGGCGTGATCGCCATTTCCGGTCTGCCGCCGTTTGGCATTTTCATGAGCGAGTTCCTGGTGGTAAGCTCGACTTTCGCACGCGTGCCGCTCCTCGCAATTCCATTGGTCGCGGGACTCCTCGTCGGCTTTGCCGCGCTGATGTTGCGCCTGCAGGGACTCGCGTTTGGCGAGCCGAAAGGCAGTAGCGCGCCGGTGCAGGCATCGTATCTGCCGATGGCCGCTCATCTTGGCCTCGTTTTGACGGCGGGACTCTATTTGCCGCCGCCGCTCGTGACTTGGTTTCAGCACGTCGCGAGCCTGCTTGGTTAAGACAGACGGATCGCGCTTCATGAGAAATAGGAAAAGCTACCCGTGCCGACACTGACCGAGCTGATTGCCAATGGACGGACCGTCGAATGGCATAAGCCATATCCGCGAGTCGTTGTGGACGAGGATCTCTGGCGGCTCTTGGCGGCGCGGCTGGCCGATGGCCGTGGATCCTTGCTCGGCCTTTGGGGTGCTGTTGCGGCGGTCCACATGGCAATTCTCGATGAGAGCCAAACCCAGATCGTGGTGGCGACCATGGAATGCCCCGGCGGACGTTTTCCGTCCGTGGGGCGGCTACATCCGCCTGCGATCCGGCTTGAGCGTGCGCTCCGGGATTTGTTCGGCCTTGATCCCGTGGGTCTGCCGGACCCGCGGCCCTGGCTCGATCACGGCCGCTGGGACCGGCGCCACCCCTTGGCAAAAGAGCCGCGGCCGCAAGGCGATCAGGAACCCTATGCATTCCTTTCCGCGGAAGGCGAAAGCCTGCACCAGATCGCGGTTGGCCCCGTACATGCCGGGATTATCGAGCCGGGCCATTTCCGCTTTTCCGCCAATGGTGAGACAGTGGTCCGGCTGGAAGAGCGTTTGGGCTATACCCATAAGGGGATCGAATCGCTGATGACCGGCGCATCCGTCGATGCGGCCGCGCGCCTTGCTGCACGGACATCCGGCGATAGCACGGTCGCCTATGGTTTTGCTTTCGCCCGTGCCGTCGAAGCGGCGCTCGGGATTGAAATTCCACCGCGTGCGATCTGGCTGCGCGCTTTGATGGCGGAACTCGAGCGCCTCGCCAACCATTTCGGCGATATCGGCGCCATCTGCAACGACGCTGGGTTCGCCCTCATGCTCGCCCATTGCGGCGTCCTGCGCGAGCGCGTCCTCCGCACCGCGCAGGCGTGTTTTGGGCACCGGCTGATGATGGACTGCATTGTGCCGGGTGGCGTTGGCATCGATATTCCGTCGCCGGGCTTCGAGCAGATAAGGGAGCTGGTGTGGACGATCGGCAAAGCCTTTCCGCCGCTGGTCGAGCTCTACGACAATACGGCCTCGCTCCAGGACCGCACCGTCGGAACCGGATTGGCGAGGCCTGCGCTCATCAAGCAATATGGATGCGGTGGCACTATCGGGCGGGCGTCGGCGCGCGCCTTTGACGCGCGTGTCCAGCTTTCTTATCCGCCGTACGAGACTATGCTTTTCAATTACGACGTGCCGGTGCTCGCCGAGGGCGACGTCAATGCGCGACTGTGGATTCGTATCCGCGAGGTCGAGCAAAGCCTGGCGCTCGTCGAACAAATCCTCGCCCGCATCCCTGTGCAAAGCGCGATCCGGGTGCCGGTGACCGGGACGGGCAAGGCCGGCGAGGGCCTGGCCTTGGTCGAGGGATTTCGCGGCGATGTTCTCGCATGGGTGCGGCTTGACGCCGAGGCGCGCGTCGAGCGCTGCCATTTGCGCGACCCCTCCTGGTTTCAGTGGCCCGTGCTCGAGGCCGCGATCGAGAACAACATCGTCGCCGACTTCCCGCTCTGCAACAAATCCTTCAATTGCTCTTACTCTGGGCATGATCTTTAGACACCGATTTCGAGCGGAGGTGGTCATGTTTCGTCAAAAAGATCGTGCTGTGAAACAAGCGGATAAGGCCTGACGCCATGCGCAAGATTTTGTTCAAAAGCCTGGTGGAAAGGCCACTCACGGAACCGGCGCCTCAGCTTGACGATCCCGAAATCGTCGCTCTCGCCCGGCAAATCGAATCCGCTGCGCACCTAAAACTCGGACGAGGTCTTTCTATTCGCGAAATCGATGCCGGCTCATGCAATGGCTGCGAGCTCGAGATCCATGCCCTCGGCAATGCCTTTTACGATCTCGAGCGGTTCGGTCTCCGGTTCGTTGCCTCGCCTCGTCATGCCGATGTTTTGCTCGTCACGGGGCCGGTGACCAAGAACATGCACGAGGCGCTTCTGCGGACCTACACGGCGACACCAGCACCGAAATGGGTGGTTACCGCAGGCGATTGCGCATTGGATGGCGGCCTTTTCGCCGGAGGCTATGCTTGCATCGGCGGGGTCTCGGTGGCAATTCCGGTGGATTTGCACATTCCCGGCTGCCCGCCGGCACCCATCACGCTGCTCAAAGGGCTGCTGGCGCTCATGACGAACCGCCGGGTCTAACGTGCAGTTCCAAAGTGCCCGGGAACAAAATAAATCTTTCAGTAACGTCATCTATTTCAATTGTTTTTTGATGAGTTATTTTACTATTGAGCAATGAATGTGCAGGGCTCTAATTGTCAAATTGATTCATAATACAGTCGTCCGTTGAGAATTTATTCAATCCTATTAGCTACAACTGTCCCCGAACGAAAGCGCGAGTCGGTGCGCATTGCCTCGGGGCGGTGAAGCTCTATCGTCCCGCAAGCAGACTCGCGCTCTAACCTTATGAATCGTAGCGAACTGCCGGTCATGATTTGACCGGCGCGCGCAAGCCATTTCCCCGTGGGGCGCCATGATGATTTCAAATGTTGGTATCGGCCGCAAATTTGCTGCTGGCTTTGCTTGCATACTTCTCGCGGTCGCGCTGACGAGCACGACGCTTTTTGTCATTCTGAAGTCGCTCGACGGTGCGGCTCTGGTCCGTGAGCGGGCGCAAAGCGTCGTTGGAGATGTGCAACACGCCTACACTGCGGTGTCCGAACAGGCGCGGACGGCGCGCGGCTATATCATCTCGAGGGAAGAGCAACTGCCATCCCTATATGATGCCGCTGTCAAAGACTTCACCGCAAGCATGGCGAAGGTCCGCATGGATGCTGCGGGCCGCCCGGAAACGCTCGCGCTCATCGACAAAGTCGAAACGAGCGGAACCGCCTGGCGCAATGAGGCCGGCGATCCGATAATCCGCTTGACCCATAGTAACCCAACCTCCGAACAGGCGGCCGAGGTCTCTAAGTCGGCCCATAGTACGGAACTCTTGGCAGCTTTCAAAAACGCGGTGGGTGAAGCTCAGATGCACGCTGACACCTGGTCGGTGGAGGCTCAAAGGGATCAGGACCGGCTCATGAATTACGCTCATCTGGCACTGATCGTTGGCGGGCTTACCACGCTTCTTATGGCGGTTCTTGTCGGCTGGTGGCTGACGCGCGGCATCGCCCGGCCAGTGTCGGAGATGACCGGCGCCATGAAGAAATTGGCGGAAGGCGACGTCACGATCGCCGTGCCGGGAATTGGCTGTAAGGACGAAATTGGCCGGATGGCGGAAGCAGTTCAAGTCTTCAAGGAACAGGCCATCAAGAAAATTCAACAGAAGGCGCAAGAGGAAGAAGACGTCAAGCGCTGGCAACAAGAGGATGCGGAGCGCTTGGCGCGAGAGGCCGAGGAAGCGCGCCAGGACCAAAACGCGATCAGTAATCTTGCCTCCGGCCTTGCCCGGCTCGCCGACGGCGACCTCGTCACCCGGCTTGACACGGTCTTCGCGCCGAAAACCGAGAAGCTGCGCAAGGATTTCAACAGTGCGGTCGAAAAGCTGCAGCAAACGATGCAGGGCCTCCGCGCGAATATCGATGCGATCCATGTGGGAAGCGGAGAAATTACGACCGCGGCGGATGATCTTTCGCGGCGCACGGAACAGCAGGCTGCAAGCCTCGAAGAGACCGCCGCAACGCTCGACCAAATCACCGCGACGGTCAAGAATACCGCCCAAGGCGCCATTCATGCACGGGAAGTTGTGAGGACTGCGAAGTCGGATGCGGACGAAAGCGGCGATGTCGTCCGTCAGGCGATCACCGCGATGGGGGGCATCGAGACATCGTCGCGGCAGATCGGCCAGATCATTGGCGTCATCGATGAGATCGCGTTCCAAACCAATCTTCTTGCCCTGAATGCGGGGGTCGAGGCGGCTCGTGCCGGCGATGCCGGGCGTGGCTTCGCGGTGGTCGCTTCCGAGGTGCGGGCGCTGGCGCAGCGCTCCGCCGAGGCCGCGAAAGAGATCAAGGGCCTCATCTCCGCGTCGACCGCCCAGGTCGCGCAAGGGGTCGATCTCGTGGGCGCGACCGGCAAGGCGCTGGGCCGGATTGTCACGCAAGTGGCCGAAATCGACAGCGTCGTTTCGGGAATAGCGGCGAGCGCGCAGGAGCAGGCTAGCGCACTTCACCAAGTGAATACGGCGATGAACCAGATGGATCAAGTGACCCAGCAAAATGCCGCGATGGTCGAGGAGACAACCGCCGCGGCGCATATGCTCAATCAGGAAAGCGATGAGCTTGCCCAACTTGTCGGCCGTTTCCAGACCGGCCGGATGGATAGGGATGGCATCCGGGCGGAGCGCAAAGTGAGCCGCCCGGCGCCGGCAGGCCGCGCCGCCGTGAAATCACGCCCGGCGCAAGCCCGGGGCGGCGCCCTTCGCAAACCCGAGCCTGCCCTGGCACAAGAAAGCCAAGAAGAAAGCTGGGAGGAATTTTGATGCCTCTCGCAGCTGACTCGGACAGTCTCCTCCAAGGCATTGTGGAATTGCCTGAAGTTCTCGATCTTAAGGCTGCCACGCCGCTTGCCGTCGAGCTTCTCGCTTTGCGGGGAAGATCCCTGAATGTCGATGCCTCGCGCGTCCAGCGGCTTGGCGGTCAATGTTTGCAAGTGCTTCTTTCCGCCGCCATGACCTGGAAAGCCGAAAAGATTCCTTTCACTCTCGTCAATATGTCCGGCGATTTCAATGAGGGGCTCGCGCGGCTCGGCGTTTCTGTCGCCGACTTCATTGGAGGAGATAATCCTCAATGAGCAAGACTGTTTTGACTGTCGATGATTCGCGCACCATGCGCGACATGCTGATGCTGGCCTTGTCAAACGCCGGCTATCGCGTTGTCCAAGCGGAGGATGGGATGCATGGCTTGGAAGTGCTGAAAGACGCACGGCCCGATGTCATAATTACCGACATTAACATGCCCCGGATGGATGGATTTGGCTTCATCGAAGGCGTGCGAGGCGACGGATTGCATCGTGCGGTTCCCATTCTCGTTTTGACGACCGAAAGCGACGCAGCGAAAAAAGACCGGGCGCGCCGCGCTGGTGCGACCGGTTGGATCGTGAAACCGTTTGACCCCGTGAAGCTCGTCGAAGCAATCCGGCGAGTCGCAGCCTGAACAGTGTTGAAAGGTGCGAGCATGGACGCGATGGTGGCGATCAAGCAGACGTTTTTCCAGGAATGCGAGGAGCAACTCGGCGAGCTGGAAATCGGGCTTCTTGTCCTTCAAGACGGAGACACCGATCCCGAGACAGTGAACGCCGTGTTCCGTGCGGTCCATTCGATCAAGGGCGGAGCCGGCGCCTTCAACCTCGACGAATTGGTGCATTTCGCTCATGTGTTCGAGAATGTTCTCGATCACTTACGCGCGGGACGGCTTGCTGCTTCGGGCGATGTCTTAAAAACGATGTTGCGCGCGGCGGATATGCTCGCCGATTTGGTGCGCGCGGCCCGCGATGGCGGTGGCACCGATGCGGCGCGGCGCGACATGCTCGCCGCTGAACTCCGCGCCCTCGATCCCGAGGCTGCGGGCCTGGAGTCAGGCGGAAGCCATCGCGACAGTTCCGAGGATAACTCGGAGGGGCCGGTGTTCGAAGCTGTGCCAATCAGTTTCGATGATATGGAAATTGAACCCGCGCCGGGGGAACATCATTTCTGCATCCGCTTCACGCCCAAACCCGACCTTTACGCCAAGGCCAACGAGACCGCGCTTTTGATGCGCGAACTTGGCCGCTTGGGCGAAGCGGTCATAACTTGCGATTTCTCCCGCTTGCCGGTTCTGGACGAAATTGATCCAGAGGGCAGCTATCTCAGCTGGACCATAGAGCTGCGGACGGTTCAAGATGAGACTGCCGTCCGATCTGTGTTCGAGTTCGTTGAATGGGACTGCGAGCTCGATGTCGTGCCGGGCGATGCGGTGCAAAGGGTCGATGAGGGGGCCGTAGAGTCTCTCATCGAAAAAATGCAGGCCACGATCGAAGCCGAGCTCGCCTCGCAGAAGGTGCCACCAACGGCCATTCAAGCGCCAAGGGATGAGCTCTCCGCCCCCACGGCGGGCAGCGCCGGGCAAGCTTCAAGCAATCCTCCAGGAGGCAAGCCGGACACCGGCAAGTCTTCGCAGGCGACGATTCGCGTCGATCTCGATCGCGTCGATCGATTGATCAATCTCGTCGGTGAATTGGTGATCAATCAGGCCATGCTGACACAAATGATGTTGGAAGCCGGGTTAGCCCGCGCTTCGGGCGTGGCGAATGGTCTCGATGAGCTGGAACAATTGACAAGGGAAATCCAGGACAGCGTGATGGCGATCCGCGCCCAGCCGGTAAAATCGGTGTTCCAGCGGATCCCCCGGCTGGTGCGGGAAGTCGCGGCGATGACCGGTAAAACGGTCCGCCTCACGACTGCCGGGGAAAACACCGAAGTCGATAAGACGGTGATCGAGCGTTTAGCCGATCCGCTCACCCATATGATCCGCAATGCCATCGATCATGGACTGGAAACACCCGAGCGGCGCGCGGCGGCGGGCAAGCCAGAAGAAGGCCTTGTCCATCTTTCGGCCTTACACAGGTCTGGCCGAATCGTCATCGAGGTTGCCGACGATGGCGCGGGTATCGATCGGCCGCGAGTCAAGGCAATCGCCGTGGCAAAGGGTCTGATCACGGCCGACGCGCCGCTTTCCGACGAAGAGATCGATAATCTGATCTTTTTGCCTGGCTTCTCGACGGCATCGGCGGTCTCGGATATTTCCGGGCGCGGAGTCGGCATGGATGTCGTGCGGCGATCTATTCTGGCGCTCGGTGGCCGCATTTCTATTCGCTCGAAGCCGCGCCAGGGCTCGACCTTTACCATGAGCCTGCCGTTGACTCTTGCGGTGCTCGACGGGATGGTTGTGACCGTCGCGGGCGAAACTTTGGTTGTTCCGCTGACCGCCATCATCGAGACGTTGCAGCCAAAGCATGCCTCGGTGCATGGATTTGGCGGTAATACACGCGTAATCGCGATCCGCGATCAATTCATCCCCCTGATCGACGTTGGCCACGAGCTCGATTACCGCGCTGGATTTGCCGATCCCTGCAAAAGTGTCGCGCTGCTCGTCGAATCCGAGGGTCACGTGCGCAGTGCCCTTCTGGTCGATGCCATTTTGGGCCAGCGCCAAGTCGTCATCAAAAGCCTCGAAACCAATTACCAGCATGTTCAAGGCATTGCCGCGGCGACCATACTTGGCGACGGCCGGGTCGCCTTAATTCTCGATGTCGACGCGGTTGTGGCTGGCTCACGCGTAGCTGGCGCCGGTTTCGAACAATTTTGTGCAGCAGCGGGCTAATCAGATGACCGAGATCGAAAGCAATCCAGTTCAACGCCGGGCCGATTTGACCCGGGCTTGCGAGCTTATCGCATTCCGCATGGGAACCCAGGAGTTCTGCGTCGACATCATGTCGGTGCGGGAAATCCGGGGGTGGACAAAAGCGACGGCGCTTCCAAAATCTCCAAGCTTCGTTCGCGGTGTTGTCAATTTGCGTGGCACTGTGCTGCCGATCGTGGATCTTGCCGCAAGATTGGGGTTTCCGGCAGCCGAGCCGACCGCCCGCCACGTGATTATCGTGGCGCAAATAGGCGTGCAGACTGTCGGACTTCTCGTCGATGCGGTGTCCGACATTCTCACGGTGACCGATGATCTCGTTCACCCGACACCCGATGTCGCCTCGGACATGGCAAAGATCTTCGTGCGGGGTGTCCTCGCGGTTGATCAACGCATGATCAGCCTGATTGCGCTCGATCAGCTGCTACCCGCATGCGAACAGGATGCGGCATGAGCAGCGTTCAAGTCTCGAATAGTTTGAACGGTAAAGACGGCGGCATCGTGCCCGGTGAGTTCCTGCTGACACAGCAGGACTTCTGCGAGATCGCCGCCATGATTCATGACGACGCTAAGATTCATTTGCCGCAATCCAAGGCAGCCCTCGTCTATTCGCGTCTGGCCAAGCGTTTGCGCGCGCTGGGATTGGCGAATTTCCGCGACTATTGCAGGCTGGTCGCGACAAGCGCTGGCCTCGACGAGCGCCAGAAAATGCTTGCCGCTCTCACCACCAATGTCACCCGTTTTTTTCGCGAGCCACATCATTTCCATCACCTTGAAAAAAGGATTTTGCCGCCTCTTATCGAGGCCGCCCGGCGCGGCGAGCGGCTCCGGTTCTGGTCGGCGGCCTGCTCTAGCGGACAGGAGCCTTATTCGATCGCTCTGACATTGCTCTCGTTGATGCCGGATGCAGCCGAATACGACATCAAGGTGCTCGCCACCGATATCGATCCCAATATGCTCGCGGCGGGACTGAGAGGGATCTACACCGAAGATGATGTTGCCCCGGTGCCGGAGAAATTGCGCTCGCAATGGTTTGTTCCCGTGCCGGGCGGTCAGCTCGATCGAACGGCATCAAGCGTGGAGGTTGCGGCGGGGCTGCGTGCAATTGTTACTTTCCGCGAACTCAATTTTTTCGAACCCTGGCCGATGAAGGGTTGTTTTCAGGTGATCTTCTGCCGGAACGCCGTGATCTATTTCGACGAGGCCGCCCGGGAGCAGCTTTGGACTCGATTCGCGCCGAAGCTGTCGCTGGATGGCGTGATCTATATTGGTCATTCCGAGCGGATCACCGGCGCCGCCGCGACATTATTTGAGGCCGATGGCGCGACGATCTATCGCCTGCGGCAAGGGAGGTGCACATGAAACCGGTCCGCGTGCTCATCGTTGATGATTCGGCAACGATGCGAAGTCTGATCCGGGAAATGCTTCGACATGATCCCGCGATCGAGGTGGCCGGGGAGGCTGGCGACGCGCTTGAGGCGCGCGTCGCGATCAAGGCATTGAATCCGGACGTAATCACGCTTGATGTCGAGATGCCAAAAATGAACGGCCTTGAGTTTCTCGACAAGATCATGCGGTTGCGGCCGACCCCTGTCATCATGGTTTCGAGCCTGACCGCCAGCGGGGCCTCCGCCGCGATCACCGCGCTCGAAATAGGAGCCTTCGACTGCGTCGCCAAACCAGGGCCGGGCGAGGGGGATGTTTTCGCCCGGTCCTTGATCGACAAAGTCCGCGCGACCGCCGGATCGCTACCGCGGTACGCGGCTAGCCGCGCCAGAAGCGCCGGCCCCTGCCAAACTTCAGTGCCCGTAGCGGCTGATTATTGCCCAGATGGGCGCTTGGTGGCGATTGGCGCGTCGACCGGCGGTGTCGAGGCGATCATCGCGATTTTGTCCGAGTTTCCCGAAAACTGCCCGCCAACGCTGATCACGCAACACATGCCTCCGGTGTTCACAAAGAGTTTTGCCGAACGTTTGGATCGCCGGTGCAGGCCGAACGTAAAAGAAGCAGTCGACGGGGCGCCGCTCCTGCCTGGCCAGATCTATCTCGCCCCTGGGGGAACGGCGCATTTGGCACTTTCACCAACGCCTCCCTACCGGTGCAAATTAATCGCAAACGATCCGGTCAATGGTCATCGTCCATCGGTCGATGTGTTGATGAAATCGGTCGCAAAGGCTGTTTCCTCGAATACGGTTGGCGTCATTCTCACCGGAATGGGCCGCGATGGGGCCGAAGGGCTTCTCGCGATGCGCCGCGCCGGCGCCCGGACCCTGGCTCAGGACGAAGCGTCTTGCCTAATTTACGGAATGCCCAAGGCGGCATTTGAATGCGGCGGTGCCGAAATGCAGGTGCCGTTAAGCAGAATTGCGTCAGAGATTTTGCGTTTCAGCTCATCGGAGCAGAAGGAGACTAGCGATGCCCTTCGCGTCAGCGTTGCGCGTACTCATCGTCGATGATCAGCTCACCAGCCGTCTTCTGATTCGCGGCGGCCTGCAAGATCTCGGCGTTTCCGACATAGAGATGGCTTCCAACGGGGAGGAGGGCTTCAGTTTGATGAAGGCGAAGCCTGCGCATCTCGTGATTTCGGATTTCAATATGCCGAAGCTCGATGGGCTAGGGTTTCTGCGCGCCGTGCGCACCTATCCTCCGACGCAGAAAATCGGCTTTATTCTCCTCACCGGGAAAAGCGACAAGGAGTTGATCGAGCGTGCCGCGAAACTCGGCGTCAATAATGTGATTGCCAAGCCATTCACGATGCCGGTGCTTAAGGAGAAGATCGAAGCCGTAGTCGGGAAGTTGAAATAATGAGCGTCGCATCTCGCCGGATCTCCGCCGCGTCGACACCAGGAGCGGCTGGCGAGCTAAGGGTTCACATTGTGCAGGGTGAATATCATGTCACTAGGGATACTGGTGTCATGCTGAGCACGCTTCTTGGTTCATGTGTCGCGGCTTGCCTGCGCGATCCCGATCTGGCGATTGGCGGGATGAACCACTTTCTGCTGCCGGGCCAGGAAGGCGACCTTGAGGATGGATTACCCCGGGATGCGGAACGCTACGGGGTTCATCTGATGGAGCTTCTGGTGAACGGTCTCTTGCGCCAAGGAGCGCGGCGGGAGCGGCTTGAGGCGAAATTGTTTGGCGGTGCCCGGACCATAGATGGTTTCGCCGATATTGGCGCACGAAACGCGAGTTTCGCCGAGCGCTTTCTGCGACACGAAGGGATCCGCCTCGTGGGTGGCAGCCTGCGCGGCGAGAAGGGCAGGCGGATACAATATTGGCCGGGTTCCGGCCGCGCCCGTCAAGTCCTCATCTGCACCGATCAAATTCCACCCCTCCAAATTCCATTGGCAACGCGTGCGCCCCTGAGCGGCGGCTCTGTCGAATTCTTTTAGAGCGGCACACTATGCGTGGAAACATGCGATTTTGGCCGTGCGCCAACAGATTGAGAACCGCTTGGACAACGACTTGAAGAACCACTTGTATGCCGCAGATAACCGGTTATGACAGAGCGATCCGATAGCGGCGCGCCCATCGCCGCTGGCCCCAATCCACAGCAGATTCCGATCGCCGACGTTTTGTGCCGTGCCGGGCATGAAGTGTTGCAGCTTGCCTGGCTTTTGGAACATCTTCAGAGGCATATCGGTCCGCTCCTTCAAGAGGCGGCAGGCAGCGATGCGAACATCCTCCGTCAGATGCAGAGCTTCGACCATATCGGGCAAAAAGTGACTGGCCTTGCCGATTTTTTGGCGGCGTTGGCGCTGGTGGCGCCGCGCCAATGGCTTGTCGATCCGGGCGCCGCCGCGCGGACTGTCAGGCTGGCGGACTTATCTTCGCGGCTTGGGTTTACCGATGAAGAAACTGATTCATGCACCACCCCCTGGGGCCACTGCGATTTTTTCTAGACCATGATCGCTTCAAGACGAATCGCTCAGGGTCTTCCTCGCTTTGTTTAGCCGCATGATCTTATCTAAAAAGTCAGCACCATTTTTTAAAGATCACACGCTAATACAAACCGCCGGTCCCGGTTCCTACCAGCCGGTCCGTGTCGTGATCGACCGAATGTGCCCGGGGCGTCGCATCTTCGGCGGCATAGGAATCCGGTGGTGCGGTGCCTGGCTTGAAAGCCTCTTGAATCGCTCCTGCGGAGCTTGCGCTCGTCCGCATTCCCGTCTTTGCACTGACCCAAATCAGCTTGATGCCAGGGGGTGCCCGGAATGGAATGTCGGGTTTGCCGGCAAGCGCCATCTTCATAAAGTCGCGGAAGATAGGCGCCGTATAATGTGCCGCTTGCGCCGAATCGCCGAGCGAGCGCGGCTGATCGTAGCCCATGAAGACGCCGACCGCGAGATCGGGTGAAAAGCCGATGAACCAGAGATCTTTGGCGTCGTTGGTTGTCCCGGTCTTGCCAGCGAGGTGCTTCCCGACTTCCTTGATTGCCTGACCGGTGCCGCGCTGAATAACACCTTCCATGATCGAGGTGATCTGATAGGCGGTGAGCGGATCGAGCACTTGCTCACGTTGGTCGATTAATCTGGGCTCGTCTTGATTTTCCCATGCCGGCGCGTCGCATCCCTCGCAATTTCGCTCGTCATGCCGGTAGATCGTATGGCCCCAGCGGTCCTGGATGCGGTCGATCAAGGTTTCCTTGATTCTTTTGCCGCCGTTGGCGAGCATCGAATAGGCGGTGGTCAGACGCATCAGGGTGGTTTCACCGGCGCCAAGCGAATTGGCGAGATAGGGCGGCAGATCGTCATAAATACCGAAACGCTTGGCATATTCGGCAATGAGCGGCATGCCGACATCGCGGGCGAGACGCACGGTCATCTGATTGATCGAATGTTCGACCCCATAGCGCAAGGTGTGCGGACCGCTTGACGTGCCCTCGAAATTTTCCGGCCGCCAAACCCCCAGACCGGGGCCCTGATCGATTTCGATCGGAGCGTCGAGAACGATGGAGGAGGGCGTATAGCCATTGTCGAGCGCGGTTGAATAGACAAAAGGCTTGAACGAGGAGCCTGGCTGGCGCATCGCCTGTGTTGCGCGATTGAACTCGGACTGGTCGAATGAAAAACCCCCGACCATGGCGAACACGCGCCCGGTGTAGGGGTCCATCACGACGATCGCGCCGCTGACCTCCGGGATTTGGCGCAGCCGGTACTGTTGAGGCTTTCCGTCGACCGGCTCGACATAAATGACATCGCCAGGCACAAGTGAGGCGCGCGAGCCGACGCCCCGGGTCCAACGCAGCCCGGTGTTGGTGAGGGTGCCGGATTCTCGTTCGCGCTCGATCTCGCCGGATTTTTCATGGCGGGGCTGCAAGCCGATCCGGGCGCCGGATTCGTTGGCTTCGAGAACGACGGCAAGCCGCCAAGGCGCGACATCGCCCAAGGCCGGAACGTCGGCGAGCGGAATCCCCCAATCCTGGCTGATGTCGATATGGCGCATGGGGCCACGGAAGCCATGTGCCTCGTCGTAGCGGACAAGGCCATCGACCAGGGCACGTCTTGCCATCAGCTGCATTTTCGGATCGAGCGTGCTGCGGACCGATAGGCCGCCTTCGTAGAGTTTCTTTTCGCCATAACGATCGTTCAGTTCCCGGCGAACCTCCTCGGCGAAAAAGCCGGCGGCGAAAGCATTGGGCGAGAGGACTCGCGGATTGACGCCAAGTGGCTCGGCCTTGGCCTTTTCGCCGTCCTGGCGCGAAACATAGCCGTTCTCGACCATGCGGTCGATCACCCAATTGCGCCGTTCGATCGCCCGTTCGCGCTTCAAGAAAGGATGATAATTGTTCGGTGCCTTCGGCAAGGCGGCAAGATAGGCAGCTTCCCCGATCGTAAGCTCATGCACCGACTTGCCGTAGTAGTTCAGCGCCGCCGCGGCGACGCCGTAATTCCCGAGCCCAAGATAGATTTCGTTGAGATAAAGCTCAAGAATCTTCTCCTTGGAATAAGCGCCCTCGATCCGGAATGAAAGGAGTGCTTCCCGGATTTTGCGCTCGAAGGACCGCTCATTTGTCAAAAGAAAATTCTTAGCGACTTGCTGGGTGATGGTGGAGGCGCCTTGAACATGTTTGTCGCCTTGCGCGAACACGAAGAGGGCGCGAATGATGCCTTCAGGATCGACGCCGGCATGGCTGTAGAAATTCTTGTCCTCGGCGGAAATAAACGCTTCCTTGACGAGGGCGGGAATGGCCGCGCTAGGCAGATAGAGACGCCGCTCGCGAGCATATTCGGCGATAAGAGATCCGTCGCTGGCATGAACTCTCGTCATCACCGGCGGTTCATAGTCCTTGAGCGTCGTATAATCCGGCAGGTCCCGTTCGAATTTCCAAACGAGAACGCCCGCCGCGCAAGCCCCGACGATAAATATGATTGCGCCAGTCGCGAAAATGAAACCAAGGAAACGGGCTATTTGCCTCATGCATACAAGCCTTTTGAATTCCGGAAGTTCCTGCCGGGCGAAATCAGTAAAATAACGGGCCCAAAAACGATACCGGCGCTCATTTGACGACAGACCCTTTGCCTACAAGGCCGCTGTCTTGCAATACTGACCAGCTGCTTCGTAGCATCCAAAGCTGGCATTGTCGTCTTCTTCGTGCGGCGATTTTGTGTTGAAAATTTGTCGAATGAGATGTTGAGCGCTTCAAGCGCGATCGGGGAATGTCTTTAGCTTATTGTTTTGTCATATCATCTTATCCAACAAACCTGCAACTCTCTGGAATCATACACTTTAAAGAGCTGTTGCTGTCCGTCATTTCGTGATTACGAGCGATCGGGGCACTCTAGCCGGCCTGGCACATCGCAGCGCCAGACGGGTGTCATTTGGCACCGATGAATGCTTCTCGCTCGCTTATCAAGGAGCTCTAAGCCGCCGATGCCAGTCGCTGCTTACTCTGTAAATGAACGCGGAAAATTATAGCCAAATGGCGTGAGTGGCTGGCCGAGGCGAGGCTTGATGAGGCGGGCGCAAGGAGGACCTAGCAATGATGGATACTGATATGGAACGGCAAATAGGTGAGACGATGGCGGAAGTTCTTCGCGAACGGCTTATCGATCTCGAAACGTTGGCAGCAACACGCGACGCCCCAGAGGATACGATCAGCAGACTTACTTTTGTGCGCAGGCTGCTGGTGCGATTTGACGCGATGAACACGAACTTGACCAGTCGGCAGTGATTCGCCCCAGCGGCCCTTTCGTACTTGTGATTTCGTCGGCGTCGCTAACAGGCTATTCTGGCGATTGCTGATTGGCTCAACGGGATTTGCTCAGTCAAGGTTCTCCGCAGAACAGACGGAATCAAAACCAAGCTTGATTCCTATGATGCGAGAAGGGCGCGGCGATGAAATGCTTGCCAACAAGCAGAGTCGCCTCGTCACTTGTCCTGGCGGACGATTTTATTTCCTGCGTCGCCTGGTCCAGCGCATTCAACGAAGAAATCGCCGTGGAGATCGACACAAGCGCGAGAGATCTTTGCTGAGTCTATCGCGGCAAGAGGCGAGGTGAATATTTTGGTGAAATGACGGAGAATCGTCCTCGCGGTCCTCAACTCAAGCTGCATGACCCCTTGTACGGCCGCCGAGAGCGTCGAGCGGATCGATGGTACCAAAATCTATTGGTCTTATTTGATAAGATTGCGCCGCTGAACACCCTGAAAAAGCAAATGTTTTCGGAATCACTCTCCGCCTGGCGGAATTTTCCCAACAGGCACCTGATCGGGATCGGTCTTGATCAGTGTCGTCGTGCTCTCCCGGGATGCGAAGAAAGCTTCGATCGCCTCTGCGACTTGGCTTGATGCCTTATCACGCCATTGCGCCGAACTCAGCGCCTGGCCGTCCGTTTGATTGGAAAGATAGCCAAGTTCCAGCAGCACGGAGGGAACGTCGGGCGCCTTTAAGACTCGGAACCCCGCGGAACGCTGTGGATTTTTATTGAGGCGGCCGGCGACCCGCCAGTAATTCGTCAAGGTGTGCGCGAAAAAATGACTGTAGGCGCGGGTCTCCCGCCGCGTCAAATCGAACAGAATGTCGGAAACGTCGCTGGCATCTTCGGTCTTGTCCAATCCGGCCGCGGCATCCGCTTGATTTTCTGTCTGTGCAACGCGCGCGGCTTCGGCATCCGAGGCGCGATCCGAAACCGTGTAGACGGTCGCGCCCGAAACATCCGATGCCTCCGACAAAGTATCGGCGTGGATCGAGACGAAGAGGGCGGCATGGCCGTCCCGTGCCATCCGAACCCGTTCGGAGAGAGGAACGAAACTATCGTCGTCTCGTGTCATGACAACCTTGAAACGCGCATCAGTCTCAAGCTTGGCCGCGACGGCCTTGGCAAAATCGAAAACCAGATCCTTTTCGACCAGCCCCTTCACCATGGCGCCTCTGTCGATTCCGCCATGGCCAGGATCGATCATTACGACGGGTTTTATCGATGCCGGCTGCGGTTTTTGGTCCTTCTTCGTTTGCGTCGCCGAACTCAGCTGCATCCGTGCGATTTGAACCGCGGCACGGAAATCCGCGCGATCCGTCTTGGCGAGTTCGATGACGAGACTTGCGTGACCATCGCCATCGCTTTTTTCGCAAGCTGCCCGGAGGACCCGGGCTGGGGCGCGAAGATCGATGACAATACGTGACTTTCCTGGCGCGAGCTGCCCAAATCGAAACGCGGCGATGAGGCCGGTTTTCCGGTGCGGCCCTTTCGCCGGTTTGCCACTCTCCGGGTCGAGCAGAAAATCCATTTGCGGCAAATCGACAATGACGCGATCCGGATCGGCAAGGACGAAGGAGGCGGACTCCACGGAGGTGGACAGCTCGAATATGAGCTTGGTACGCTCGCCGGACTGTTCTAGCCTCACTGCATTGGCGGCTGGGTGCTCCGTTGCCTCCGAGAGCTCCGGTGCGGCCTCCGCAGGTAAGCTTAGGCTAAAAAATAGCGCGGCCGGGATTGGAATTTCGAGCGCCGGCCAAGCAGCGGCGAGCGCAACCACCAGGGCAAGCAGCTTGGCGGTTGTTGAACACGCAGCCCGGTAAAAAAAAATGCATCCCGGCATCGATTCGTCCGTTTTTCGCCTTTTACCTATGCGCATCTAGGAACCGCCACGAGAGATGCTACGCCGGTTTACAGGCGGGGCTGCGGCGGTTTCGTGACATATGAACCGCAATTTCCGTGTTTGGACTATCGAGGTTAACCAATTATGTTTATGCCAGAATTCCCTCCCAAAAACCGTCACCAAGCGGACACGGTCCAAGTTAACTTACCAAACAAAACTTGCCAAACAGCCAACAAACCCGATATGATTGGTAATTCTTTTCTAGATCTGGAAATTTGCTGTTAAACGGCGGTTTGAATTTCCGCCATTGGATACACATTTCCTGTCAAGGTTCCGGTTATTGGTATTTCAAGTGCTTGTGTCTCGAATTGTAAGCCCCGGAGCTGGACTGGAGCCTTCGACGGCGCCGCCGGAACTTGGTTACCGGAGAGAATGCCTGCTTGGGCTCATTGAAGGCGGGCCCCCCTTTCTGGGCGCCGCTGCGGATAGGTAACGAGGACATGATTTGTCCTGCTAAAGATTTCTCAGCAGCCGTCAATGGTAGCCTCTTTGACGTGTTCCCGGTTGCGCGGCCACTCACTGGTTGTACTTTCAAAGCTATGAGTCCCAAGTTCATGCGTCACCAACTGCCCCCGGACCGGAGCCTGATGCCCGGTCTTGCTCTTAATCACGGAGCGTGTTTGGGGTTATCCTTTTACGGTTCGCCGAGCGGCTGCATGTGTAGCCGCCACGGGCTTCCCTTGTCTCGTCTATCCTCCCATCCAATGCGTGATGCTGCCTCGACCTGGCCACGCCTAGCCCCAACATCCGCTTCGCGGATCTTGGCTGGCGGCGCTAGCCTTCCGCGCGTCGCGCCCAAACGAGTTTCACATGGCCAACAAAATGCTTATCGATGCGTCTCACCCCGAAGAAACCAGGGTGGTCGTCCTTCGCGGTAACCGAGTTGAGGAATTCGATTTCGAAGCCGCCAGTAAAAAACAGCTTCGCGGCAATATTTATCTCGCCAAGGTCATGCGGGTCGAACCTTCGCTCCAGGCAGCGTTCGTCGACTATGGCGGCAACCGGCACGGTTTTCTCGCTTTTTCCGAAATTCATCCCGATTATTATCAAATCCCGGTCGCCGACCGGCAGGCGTTGATCGAGGAGGAAGCGAGGGCTCAACGCGACGAGGAAGAAGATAATCCGCGCTCGCAGCGACGCAGCCGCCGCTTCCGGCGGGGTGATCGCAATGGCCCCCGGGCCGAGAAACGGAGCGGTGCGGATCCGACGCTGTCCGGGGCCTATGTTGACGAAGCCCATGGTGACACCGAAGCTTCTGTCAGCTCAGGGGAATCCGAAGAAGCACAAGATGAGGCACTTGCGGCAGAGCGAGACAGCTGGGCTCCCGGTTTAGACGCGCCGGAAGCAACCGTTCGCGAGGTTCCCCGTGACAGTTTGGCGCCACAGGAGTCCTTTGAGGAGCAAGATTCCTTAACCCAAGGCGACGCTGGCTTTGCGCATTCGCGCGGCGCAGACGAAGCGGCTTTCGAGGCGCCCGCCCAATCTAGCACGGAGGTTGCGCGGGACGATGACGGTCTAGTGCCGGAATCGTTCCATTCGGCGATCGAAACAGCCTTTGAGGGCGAGGACACGAATTCCAATCAGACTGAGCGGACTGTTCCGGAGCCTGCCGAGCAAGGCAGCGACAGCGGCGATGACGACGAGGATGATGCAGCCGAGATCGAGCAGCTTGGTGGAGATGCGATGGAAGAGATGCCGATGCGCCCGCATCGGCATCGCAAGCAATATAAAATCCAGGAGGTCATCAAGCGCCGCCAAGTTCTGCTCGTACAGGTCGTCAAGGAGGAGCGTGGCAACAAGGGAGCGGCACTCACGACGTATTTGTCGCTTGCCGGGCGGTATTCGGTCTTGATGCCGAACACGGCGCGTGGCGGCGGCATCTCCCGCAAGATCACCGACTCGACCGACCGCCAGAGATTGAAGTCCATCGCTCAGGAACTCGACGTGCCGGAAGGCATGGGCGTTATTGTCCGCACGGCCGGGGCATCGCGCACCAAGGCCGAAGTCAAGCGTGACTTCGAATATCTGCTGCGGATGTGGGAAACGGTGCGCGAAACAACTTTGCAATCGACCGCGCCGACGCTGGTCTATGAGGAGGGCTCCTTGATCAAGCGGGCGATCCGCGATCTTTATAACAAGGATATCGACGAGATCGTCGTCGCGGGGGATGACGGTTATCGCGAGGCCAAGGAATTCATGCGCTTGCTCATGCCGAGCCATGCCAAAATGGTCCAGCCCTATCGCGATCCACAGCCGATGTTCGCGAAATCCGGCGCCGAAGCGCAGCTCGACGCAATGTTCTCGAACCAGGTCACGTTGAAGTCGGGCGGTTATATAGTCATCAATCAAACCGAGGCTTTGGTTGCAATCGACGTCAATTCCGGCCGCTCCACGCGCGAACATAATATCGAGGACACCGCGCTGCGGACCAATCTCGAGGCCTCCGATGAGATCGCCCGCCAATTGCGTCTGCGCGACCTCGCCGGTCTCATCGTCATTGATTTCATCGATATGGAGGAGAATCGAAACAATCGCACCGTCGAGCGCCGCCTGAAGGACGCCCTCAAGAACGACCGGGCCCGAATCCAGGTCGGACGGATGTCGCATTTCGGTCTGCTTGAAATGTCGCGCCAGCGCATGCGCACCGGTGTGATCGAGGGTTCGACCGTGGCTTGTCCGCATTGTGCCGGCGCGGGGATGGTTCGCTCGACTTCGTCCATCGCCCTGCACGTCCTGAGGGCTCTCGAAGATGCCCTGATTAAGAATTCGAGTTATGATATTATCGTCAAAACCAGGACGGCCGTCGCGCTTTATGTCCTCAATCAGAAACGCCCCAATTTGCGCGACTTGGAAAAGCGATTTGGCGCGACGTTGACGATTGCGGCCGACGACAGTTTATCCGGCACGAATTACTATTCACTGGAACGCGGCGAGCCGGCTGCGGGGGCGAAGGAGATACCGGCATTCCAGCCGGGAGAAGCGCCGAGCACCGCATTGGCCGATCGATACTTCGACGAACCGGCCGCTCCCGAAGAGGGTCCGCCTGATTCAGGCGGGACGGAAGAATCCCTTGATGATGGGGCGAATAGGCGCGAGAGCGAGAATGACGCCGAGGGAAGGCAAAGACGCCGGCGCCGCAGAAGACGTGGCCGTGGTGGCGATCGCGAGGGCTCAGGGATAGCCGCGAACGCTCCGCAACCGCCCGATGATGCCTTGGAAGCCATGGCTAAGATCGGTGGATTGCGCGCGAGCGCTACCCTTGAAAGTGGAGACGAGACCGGTCAGGCCGCTCTCCCCGGTGACGATGAACAAACGGCAAGTCATCAAGACTTCGGCCAGCGTTCACGGCGCGATGGACGGCGCCCGCGGAAAACGCCCGGGAATTCCGATGCCGGGCCCGCCGATGCCGCGCACCACGAATTCGCGCTAATTTCGGAAGCCGAAACCTCTGAGGAGACGGGCGGCGTAGAAGCGGGCGAAGGGCGTACTCCAGTGGGAAGGACGCGGCGCGGCCGCCGCGTGCCGCGCAGCGGCGTCCATGGTCGTGAGGTTGCGCCCGCGCCAAGCGCCACATCGGCGTTCGCTGCTGCTGATGTGCAAGAACAGCATGAAGCGCCAGAAAGTGCGCCACGAGGAAAAGAAGGAATTGCGGGAGAGGTCACGGCCTCGCCTGCGCGCGTGAAAGTGGATGCGCGAGAGACGCCCCAATCAGCGTCCTCGGAGGCTTATGCTGCGCCAGCACACGGCGACCTTCCGTCTCCCTTGACGGAGGACGTGTCCTCGCAATCGAACACACTTGATCCCGCTCGCCCAAAACGTTCCGGCTGGTGGCAACGCGCGAAAGCTAGCTGGCGGAGCTAGTCGGCCCTGTCATTGATTCCGCGGCCATTCTCTGGCTCGATTGCACCGGCCCCAATGACGGAGCGGATTCTTGGCCAGGAACAAGACCGTCGTAATGAAATTCATCGTGACCCTCAGCGATGAAGAGCGCGGGGCACCAACTGCCCTGATCCACACCGGCATACCGTGCTGACTGCAGTCTTGATAATGCAGGTGAAAAACTCGCTATTTCAAGAGAAAATCTTTTGGATTGGGAAAGCGACCTTGGAACCTTCGCTCCCACGCTCCCACGGTGAAGCAAGCGCTTGACTTAGCTGCACTCTATGTTCGATCATTTCTGGAATGGTTTAAGCCGGCTGCCCGATCTTTCAGGGCCAATACATATTCCTGATTACCACCTCTTTCGCGGCGCCGACGATCCCAGCGAGACCCGCGAATGGGTGATGAAACCCAATTCGGAACAAGTTAAAATTGCAACTGTTTCCATCAGCGGGGGCCGGTTCGTTTTTATAACGGCAGATTTCCGGGGAGTAGGCGATGGATGCATTTCTGCATAGTATAGCCGCTAGTCATTTTCCCAAGGGAACACTGGTCCTTGTGTTGCTGTTTGCAGTCCGGCTGGTCGTCCTGACGGCGCTTGAAAAACGCAACCCGGCGCATTTCGTAGCGTACCGAGAGGTGCTCCCGAGGGACATCCTCGCCACAGTGGTCTTCAGTTTCGGCGTACTCCCACTAGCGGATTTTCTCGACAGACGGATCATTGACCCGCCTGTGCTTCCACAGTCCGTGTTGGAATGGCCGCTTGCGATTAGGATTGCCATCTATCTCGTGTTGGCCGATTTTGGGCACTGCTGGGTCCATAGGATGCTACACACGAGGTATTTTTGGCGCGCCCACAAGTGGCATCACCTCCCACATATATGTATTGGCTTGCGGGCGTCAGAGGCTCGATCATCCAACATGCGTTGGTTAACTTGCCCTATATAGCGGCCGGAATGTTTCTCGGCATCGCGCCTTGGTGGATGTTCTGGGCGATTATCCTCAAGAACATAGCTCAGAATGACTTCATGCATCTGAATGTTTGGTGGGGCAATCGATCGTTGGAATGGATTATTGTGACGCCGCGGTACCATCACATTCATCACAGCGACAATCCGGCGCACTACCGTAACAATCTCGCGGCTCTATTCCCGATCTGGGACCACGCATTCGGCAGTTACGTCGACCCTGAGAAGGTTCCCAGAAAATTGACTTTCGGCATTGGCGAGTCGGCGTCGCCAGTCCGCCTTGTCATTGGGCTCTGAGGCGGCGGAGGAGTGGGAGGCGGGCGGTTGGACTATTGCTTGGCGCGCCTATCGACGCCTGGCATGTCGGCGAGATCATTAAAGACCTTCGAGGGGTCGCGCTTGGCAAGCTGGGCGCCGTCGAGATAGATGCGCACCTTGACGCCGCGATCGGCGGTGTTGAGCGCTTGCATCACGGGCCAGTCAGTCAGGACATAAGCGGCCATATCGATTTCACGCTCGGCACGATCGTTAAGTGCCACGTCAATGTGTTCGAGGTTTTCGGTTGGAGCGTAGTGAACGACCGGTGCGGGTTCTGCGGAGCATGGCGCGATAGAGGCGAACAAGAGAGCGGCAGCAAGGTAAGTGTGAACCCGGCTCAATATGGCAGCCTCATCATCAGTCAATGCATTGTGAAAAACCGTTTGGGTCTTTCCCAGAAACATTGTCGATGGTCAAATAGTGGATTGATTATTTCGTAATGATCCCGCTTTTTTTGGAAAATTCGATGGTTGATATTGATAAGATCATAATCACAGCATTTCGAACCGCATGGCTACAGGTCATTGGTCCGGCTGGGAATTCACCTCGTCAAATTGAAGTCGAGACTGCCCGGCGAATTCGCGAAGCTCTTGAACGCGAAGGCATTGTCATCACCCCTTCACGTCCGACATGCGGCTGCAACCAACGTTACGCATTACAGAACGGTCCGCTTACCTCCGAAATTGATCCAGCGAGAGATTACTACCTGGATTGACGCTACCCATGCGCCGCTGGCAGTCACAGACCCTTCGGCTTTTGATGGCGGCGACAAATGCACCGTGCTTCATGCAAAACCATGCTGGCAAACTTTAAATACATCACATAACTATTTGATTTAACTGGCAGGAGAGGAGGGACTCGAACCCCCAACCCCCGGTTTTTGAGGCGTTAAAACTGGTATTTATACCGGTTCCTTGACATTCATTCCAATTCATAAGGCTTTGAAATTTCACACTATCACATTCATCCTTGTTCCTTGGCATTCATCCGTTTATATTGAATCTGCTTACCCAGTGCTTACCGAAATTCCCGACCGGGGGCAGATAGTTACCACAAGGACGCATCTCGAAAAAGACGGTCGATGCTCTTATTTGCCCGCCGGGCAAGGATCGTGAGTTTCTATGGGATGAAGCAGTTTCCGGGTTTGGTATCGCGGCGCTCGCGTCGGGGAATAAGGTCTATGTGGCGCAATACCGGCAGAATGGCCGATCGCGCCGGATCACAATCGGCGAGCATGGGCGCCTCACGCCTGACCAAGCCCGAATCGCGGCCAAGCAGTTCTTGGGGGATGCCACAAGGGGAATTGACCCCATAGGAGAAAGGAAGGCAGCGCGGAGCGTTCCTACGTTCCGCCAAATCGCCGCCGACTACATGACCAATCATGTCGAGGCCAAGCGAAAGCCCCGCACGGCCGAGGGTTACGAGGTTTTGCTGCGTCGCCACATTCTGCCAGCGATCGGCACCCTGCGTATCATCGAGCTACGGCGCCGCCATATTGGCGCGATGCATGCGAGCATCGAAAGCAAAGGCGCTGCCAATCGCGCTATCTCGCTCACGTCCGCTATTTTCAACTATGCGGCGGCCGAGCATGATCATCTTGAACTTCCTCCCAATCCAGCGAAAGGAATCACGCGCAACCCGGAAAAAGGCCGTGAGCGCTTCCTTTCAGAGACGGAATTTGCCAGGCTTGGCGAGACTTTGGCGCTCGCTGAAACCTCGGGCCTCCCTTGGGAGCCCGACTTTTCAAAGCCAAGCGCCAAGCATGCGCCAAAGCCCGAGAACCGGCTGCGGATCATTGATCCTTTCGCGATGGCCGCGATTCGTTTGCTGATTTTGACCGGCGCCCGGCTACGGGAGATTTTGGCCGCGCGTTGGGATTGGCTGGATATCGAGCGCGGATTTTTGAATTTACCGGACAGCAAGACGGGCCGCAAAACGATTTTCCTATCGGATGCGGCGCTTGCCGTCTTGGCGAGCCTGCCCAAGGTTCAGGGTAATCCGCATATCATCGCGGGCATAACGGAAGGACGCCCGCGCGCCGATCTCCATGCGCCTTGGCGAGCCGTGCGCAACGCTGCTGGGCTTGATAACATCCGGCTGCATGATTTGCGTCACTCCTTCGCCAGCATAGGGGCCGGGGCTGGTCTTGGCCTTCCCGTTATCGGCAAGCTACTCGGCCATTCGACGCCAGCGATGACCGCCCGCTATTCCCATTTCGGCGCCGATCCTATCCGGCGCGCGGCGAATGCGATCGGAGAAACCATTTCGGCCGCGATGGCAGGGAAGGCTATGCCCAAATCGACAGGGCCAGAATCCCAATGACCGCCGCGACAGGTAATCCCAAGGGCAGGCCGCTAAAACTTAAGCTTTTTGGGGAAAGAGAAAAGCCATTTGTGGAAGCGTTCGAGAGGACATATCTGGACCTTGTTCCTTCCGAATTAATCATCCGAATCGATGCGGCTATTCAGCAGGAACTCCAATTTTCGATTTGCAAAAATCCAGACTCCTATGTGTGGATCGAAACCGCATTTGCGGAAGTCAGATTTTGGCTCGTTTCCGATAAATCCACTTTTTGCCACAAGCTCAAAAATGCCCGCGCTGGAATGCAGGCCAAGAATTTTAGGGCAGCCCGCTTTATCCGATTACTCGCATTGTCATTCGAGGCCGCTAGCGGGAAAAGAGCGGCCGGATGCAATGAAGAATGTAAAGGCATCTTTTTTCGCTTTGTGTGGACCGTAATACAGATCAGCTATGCCCCAATTATCTGGCCAACGGAAAAGCTCGCTTTGCGTTCGGCAATTTCACGAGCATTGAAAAAGCGGGATGATCCCAGGGAGCGAGATAAGGCGAATTTGGCTCGCTACAATCTGCTTTATGGGAAACGCGGCAAAATTTTTCCAAGCGATGATGATTATCTTCAATGGCCTGAATCGCTTTTCCGCTTTTTCGCGTGATTTGAGTACTATCCATCGTTCTAGAAATGAGCAAAATTCTTGGCGGTTCCTGCACGTTTATGCGTGATTGTCACGATGGATCGCCATGTCAAACCAGATTTTCCTTCGATTGCCGGAGCGGCTTCTCACGCCAAAAGAAGTCGAGAAAATTACCGGCCGCGCCAAGCATACTCTCGCGGTTGACAGGATAAAGGGTATTGGCATTCCATTCGTCAAAGTCGGGGTGAATGTCATGTATACCCCGTTTGACGTTTCGGAATATTGATGAAGGATGCCAAGCAAACGAGCGAAGCGCGCCTCGCCGCGATCAAGGCCGGAAATCAGCCTTCATGAGCAACGATGATTTGATCGATATCAGTAATATCGAGATCATCGATTTCAAGAATAAGCCCGCGCGCGCCGCGAAGGAGATAGCTGCGCCCCCGAAAAAGCCGCCTCCCCCTCCCGATGGTGGTGAGCCTTCGGGCGACGGCCACGACGATGATGGCCTCGATGGCATTATCAAGTCGCTCAATGAGCAATTCGCCCTGATCCTTATGGGCTCACATGCCGTCATCATGCGGTTTGCGCGCGATGCACCAATCGAAGACCGTGTGCGTATTATTTCCGTCGAAGCTTTCAAAGTTTATCATCTTAACCGAGGATCGGTTGTCTCGAAGCGGCGGCGACTTGAAGATGGAAGCTGGTCCACACAAAAAGTCTATCTACAATGGGCGCCGCTATGGCTTGCCAACAAAAACCGGCGTTCTTATGATGGTGTCGAGTTCTATCCTGATCCTGCAAATATACAAGGAACCCCTCGCTATTTTAATACATGGCGCGGCCTAAGTTGCATTCCGTCCACTCTTCCCGCAATTGATCGGAAACTGAAATATAAGACGTTTTACGATCATCTCCTCACGAATATGTGCAGCGGCAATGAAGAGCTTTTCAATTGGGTCTTCGCCTGGTTTGCGCATATGCTCCAGCGGCCTCGCGAACGCGTCGGCACCGCAATCGTGCTTCGTGGCAAAATGGGAAGTGGCAAGACGAAGATCGGCGAGGTCATCGGTTCGCTCTTCCCCTCGCACTATTTCCTGGTCGATGATCCTCGTTATCTTACGGGGAATTTCAACGCACACATGGCGTCCTGTCTCCTGCTTCAAGTGGATGAAGGATTTTGGGCGGGAGACAAAGCGGCGGAAGGCCGTTTGAAAGGACTGATCACGGCCCCCTTTCAAATGATCGAAGCTAAGGGTATCGATCCTATACGTTTAAAAAACTACGTTCGATTGCTGTTTAGCAGCAATGAGGATTGGGTCATTCCAGCAGGGAAAGACGAGCGTAGGTTTTGTGTGATCGATATCGCCGATCAGTGCGTCCAAAACTTCGAATATTTTTCAGAAATTGATCATGAAATAGATAATGGCGGCCGGGAGGCACTTCTCGCGGATTTGCTTGCCTACGAGCTTGATGCGCCTGGCGCGCCGAATCTTCGTGTTATTCCAAAGACAGAGGCACTCCGGGAGCAGAAGATACGTTCTTTAGGGCCGATTGAAAGCTGGTGGCTGGAGAGGCTCCATGATGGCACGACAACGCGGCGCGGCGCGGCTTGGCAAAAGTCGATCACGGCCAATACGCTCTTCGATGATTATGTGCACATGGCTGAAAAAATCGGCATCAGGCGGAAGAGCGACAAAATCAGTTTTATTATTAAATTAAGGAGCCTGATTCCTCTCACCCGTAAGCAGAAAACTTTACCAGTGGATTTGCTGGACGGCACCACGATAATGCAACGCCAATGGTGTTACAATCTCCCGGATCTGAGTGAATGCCGGATACAATTTGAAAAGTTGATGCGTCAGAAAATTGAATGGGATGAGCCAAATGATGATGATTCCCCAACGGGGGAGGAATATGAGTTTTAGTCAAGCTTATACTGCACCAACTGCACCATATTGAAATCGCTCGTTTTTTTGACTTGGTGCACTGTAGCGTGTTGATTTGAAAGGCACTTCACAGACTGCACCAACTGCACCATGTTTTTTCCTCATGCGCGCGCACGCGCGACCAAACAATCTAAGCGCATATCGGTCCGATGCCCAAAAAACATGGTGCAGTTGGTGCAGTCTGTGAACGGCTTTTTAAATCAACGGAGTACAGTGCACCATGTTTATTTTTAGATAAATATAAACATGGTGCAGTTGGTGCAGGTTGGGCTTTGCAATAGAATTCGGATGACGGCGATTGATTGGTATGTGGCTCAGACAGTCCAAAGCCAGGAAGCCAAATGCATCGAACGTATTGAACGTCTTGGCTATGCGACATGGTTGCCTCTCTTCAAGGGTTCAGCACGGCGAGGTCGCAAGCGGATACAGCTCGAGCTTCCGTTGTTTCCTACTTACTTTTTCACGGCCGTCCAGTAGGGCCAAGGCTTCCCCGTCGGCGCCGGATTGAGGGCTTTCAAGGCTTCATCAGTTGCAGAGGGGAGCCACTTAAAGTCGCTGCGAGCCTGCCTGAGCAGCTGAGGGCGCACATCGCGGCTGGCGAGTTCGAGGCAAAACCGCGACCACTGCGAGCAGTTGGGCAACCGGTTAGAATAACCTCGGGACCGTTCCGCGATATCGAGGGTATCTGCAAGACGGCGAACGAAACTCGTGCCGAGATATTGATCGCTCTTTTTGGTAGGAGAACTGCCATCAAGATCGCCGTTAGTGATTTGACCCTGCTCTAATCCTATCGTCACCCCGACATGCCATGCGTCCATGATGATCGATCATCATCCCATGCTAGGAAAAAGGTATCATAGGGGGAGCAGCGAGCCAAAAGCCCGGGCTATCAAAACCTTAAACGATGACCCCTCCTGACCGGTATCAAAACACTAA
>CAYTRB010000002.1:26166-56335 GCA_964440215.1 uncultured Methylocapsa sp. | reverse complement strand
GTCGGGGTTGCCGTCGTTCCAGGCGAACACCAATCAATATGAGGGCCGCTTGCGCGTCCAGCGGGCCTTCTGAGCCGGTCAGAGCTTATTCCCCTACCCCGCGCCCACGGCACGGCAATCATCTAATCGAAAGTGTCGGGCCGCTACTTTTTTGGAACAAGCTCTCGTTGCACGCGGAAGGAAATGGAGATCCGATCTGGAAGATTGCTGATTAGGGTGTGAGGGGGAGAGATAATTGAGCAGAAGCCGTGGGTATTGCGATAAGAATACTGGGTTTGCCGCAAGGCTAATATGTCCGGCTGCCCCTCTCTTCGAACCCAAACAATTCCGAGGTTGAGCCACGCAGATTGCCTCATCCTCGCTTTGGCCCGAAGGATGGATCGACGTCATTGATTGTTTTCCAGTCGCAGCGGACCGGCCATAAACATCTGAAAACGGTCCAAAACCCTAAAACATTCCACCTGTACGGAAACCGTCGCCCAGCGACCCCTCACCGGAACCGCGCCGAGGTGTCGATGGCGGAAATATTGGGGGAGGTGGCATGCCATCGCCCCAGCCCGGTGCAGGCGGCCGTTGGTATCCCTGCTGCAGCACCTGGCCAAGCACAATTCCTTTTATGGCGCCATGGAGAATGCCGCCGAGGACATCGCTGATCGTCGTTTCATTGCCGAAAGTCGTGCCGGGATAATCATAGCCGCGCTGGCGAAATTCTACGCGCGCCCGATCGATTTCGACGCGCCTTGCCGCGACCTCGCGGATTTGTCCTCGAAGCTGCATGATTTCCCCGTCGGCACGCGCAATTGCTTGCGTGAGTCGATCGATCTTTTCGACGCTGGCACGGTCTTCGTTCGTCTTCGTGCGGGCGGCTTCGCGATAGAGTGTACGGACATCGTCGCGCGAATCATTCTCCGCCATAAGTGCGATCGCCTTGGTAAAAGCACCATTGTGGTCCTGCCCAGCGATCGAATCATAATGCTGGTCCAGAGTCTCCAGCCTTTGGCTTGCCGCCGCAACCTCTGCCTCGCTCGCGCCGAGCGCCGCCTTGGCCTCCACCACTGTTTTGAGTAACGGCCCCCCTCCAGCCTCGATGATACGATGCTGTTCGAAGTCTCCAAGCTTTTGCCGTTCGGCTTCAAAATCCGCGGCAAGTTGGCCTGCATGCGCCCGCAGCCGGTCCGGAATTTGGTTCAACATGGCGTAATTCGCGCGCGTCTCACGATAGTCGATGAGGGCGGCGAGCTTTTCGTCGAAATAGCGGACAAAAAACCCCGAAGGATAGTCTGGCGTGCCAAGCTTGCGCCGCCACAAATACATAAAGATCGGGTCGGTCTCATAGGGGATCTTTTTTCGTGCGCGGTAGGCTTCAGCAAGCGCCGCTTTCTTTTCCGCCTTTTCAGCAGTGGTGCTTGCGGCGTCACATCCCGCCTTCAGCGCGATCCATGCGGGATCGCTTGTAACACTTTTCGTAATCTCGTCCTTGCGTGCACGAAGCTCCTCGTCGGCCGCGTCATAGACGGCGGCCCGCTCGCGCCGAACCGCTTCTGCCTTTTGCAAGGCATCAGCCGCTTCTTGGCGCTGGCTTTCTGCCTTGCTCATGTCATGGCCGATACGGTCTAAAAGCTCTTTCGCCTGCTGCTCGGCCGCGTCAAGTTCGCGGATGAGTTCCCCGCGTTGAATCAGACCGAATTTCAGTTGCGCGAGCGCGTTCAATTCCTTGAGGCGGTCCTGGCGCAGGCGCGCCGCCTCCTCGGAAGCCGAGCGCAGCGCCGCATCAAGCCGCATCTCGTCGGTCCTAACTTTGGCGGTCGCCTCCTCGATCGAATTGAGTGCTTGCCTGCCGGTGATCATAGCGATCTCACCATTTGGTAATCGCGCCGCCGAGCACCGGCATCGCATAATCAATGTCGAGAGTCCCGCGCTTTTTCCGGCCTATGATGTTGCGCTCAATAATCCCATTTTCGCGCTTATCTTGGCTTACTTTTTCAAAGACATCAGAACTCACGCGCACCCCCCATTTATTGACCGTCGAGGTGAGGCCGTTCTCCTCATTAAGAATGGGCCTTGAAAGAATTTTGCCGTTCGGGGCGACGGCTTCCACGATCAGATAATAATTGCGCGCTCTGGTATTGATCTGCGGTTCGCGCCAAATGCCGCTTGCTTCACCCGGACGATTGACGATCCGAAGCATGAATTCCGCGCGCAGATCGCCAAGCAGGCCTTCCATATCCGCGACGGCGGCGCGGCCACCCGCCGCATCGCCGCGCGCCAAGGCCGCCTTGCCATCCGCCAAAAGCCGCGCCGCATGCTGGGTCGCGGTATCGGCCCTCGCTTCTCGCAAAACATCAGCGTAGCCAGCGGCAAGCGTTTTCGGCAAAATCTCGGAGATCTCCACCGCCGCTTGCCTTTCCGCCAATCGTTGCGGCCGCACAACAAAAAAATCATAGGCAAGCCAAGCAGCAAAGAGCGCAAGGCAAGCGCCAAGCAGGATCTTGCCGATACGGCCGCGGTTTATCCATAAAAGCGCAAGGCTCCGCGCAACGCTCTGGCGCGGCGGCTCATAAGAGAAGCGTTTCTCGCCGAGCGCCTTGACACCTTCTTCGAGTATCCGGTCCGAAACATCGATCCCCTGCCCTTTGTAGATCTCGCGCAGCCGCTTGATCAGCGCTTCATCGCTAGCATCGGCCGAGAGTTCGCGTTCGACGAGGCGCTGATCGTGACGCAGGGTATCGACGACATCCATCGCAAGCATGAGATCATCGAGCTTCGGCGCTGACGCGCCCGCCGCCGCGACGGACATCTCAGACATTGGCACCGATAGACTTACCATCGAGTATGAGGGCTTCAAGGCGGCGTTTGCCATCCTCAACCGCGGTCCGGATCTCTTCTGAGTTTTGGGTCGAGAGCTTGCGCATCTCCTCGATGATACCGAACGACTTCTCCTGGAAGTTCGTGATTGAATCGACAAGCTTGACGACGGCACTCGCCCGGATGGTCGGGCCATAGCCAGCGCGGACGGCTGCTTCCTGGACCTTGTCGCCGAGTTCTGACAGAACCTCGATGCTTTTCGAGACCCCCTCCTTCATCGCGACGAGCGACTGGGTGGATTCATGCAAACCGACGAGCCCTGTGAATGAAGCCTTTAACGCGGTCAGCACCGAGTCGTTTGTCGAGAAAAAACTCACGGCCTGGGCGTAGACGCGCTCCTTAACGTTGGTTGTCTGATTAAGCCGCGCCATGATGACTTCCGATGTATTGTAGCTGATCGTCAAATTATCGGCCAAATCCTTGGCGATTTGATAGCGCTTGTCCTCGTCCTGCAAGGCGCGCAAATGCTCGTCGCGCTGTAATTCAAGATTGGCGCGCTCGGCGGGATCCCTACCCGTATAATTCGTAACCGTTTCGGACGCTTTGGCGAGTTCCTGCTTGGCCGCGTCGAGTTTCACCTCGGCTTTTTTCAAGACCTCCAGCGCCAGCACCTCGGCTTGTTTCAGCGCGCCACGAAAATCATGATAAGCGTCGAGGATCTTAGCTTCACGCTCAATCTGATCCTTCGTCGATTTCGTTACAGTAAGATAGGTCGCGCGGATTTTGTCGAAGCGATCGGCTATATCGCCGCGAGTCAATTTCATCCATGTATTTGTTACACGCTCAGAAAAATCTATTTTGCCGTCCGAGAGTTGATCGACCATCATTTTGGCATCGTCGCGGATCGAATTGAACGATTTCGCTATGTCTTCATAGCGGCGGCCTATGTCCATCGCCTGTGTCTGATCGCGCACGACTGCGTTGAAGACCTCCGTTTGCCCCAAGGTACGGGAAATTACCGCGATCCGGTCATGGTCGAGACCCGATATTTTTTCGAGCAGTGCGGTGATCGGCGTGAAATCCGGTCTCTCCTGGCTGATCCCGAGATCGCGCAAGGTTCCTGTCGCCTGGTCAAGGTATTGCATGGGCGATTTGATCAATGAGTTTTCCATGATAGCCCTCACACGCTCCAATGGACACTGGCGACCCTTGAATCAAAACGTAAAACATTGACCCAATACATTGCGTCCAGGCGAATCCGCTCCAGGCACAAGTCTTTCATCCCCTACAGACATGCATCCCAGTCCAGACTTAAGAGACGTTCCGCCTCGCGAGCGGCCAAATGGCAGCGCTGACGTTCTAAATTAGTCGCGTTTCCGGATTCGGCAATACGGCCAAGACGAAAAAACACCGCCCGCCAAATTCCTGTCCCCGAATAAGGGCATGGTTTTGTGACAGATTTTGCCAGTGGACGCCGAAGTGCATCGCCCAAAAGGACGCCGTGGACGAACAGGAGACATTTGGCCACCGCTGTCCGGCCGGGATTAAACGCGTTGCCCGACAAGAACGTTGCCAGCCACTCCCATTGACCGATGCTAGCTCGTAGCGCGCCGCCATCCCTGGCTTTCCGAAAACAGCACACCGGAACGCGATGAAACAACGTTTCTGCACAGGGTGAATCCTGAGCAACTTGTTCGGCACACGCTCAAGCGCATGTTCCGGCACAGGAGCAATCGGTTTGCGGGGATATTGCGCTAGATCAATGCATCGAATGCATTCGCGAATAAAAAAAGCCGATGCTCTTTGGCGGCCAGAGCGATGTGCCGAAAGGATTATCTAATGCCCATCTTCATCGTCGACTTGATCTTAAGTGCGATCATGATCGGTCGGCTCATCACCCTCGTCATTGCTTCGGCCCCTCTTAAGCAGCGTCGAGGCCTCGCTTAACTTACAGCAAGAGCACTTAGAAATTTCCTGCCACGTCGGAGCCACGCTGCGCATGGCCCCACGCACGTCCGATGTGACGGGCTCCCCTATCCCCGGCCGCCACAACGGCCAATAACCCGCTCGCTTAAGGAAAAGAGTGCTATGAGAACATCAACACTATGTTTTTTGTCGGTACCAATGCTTGTCGCAGGGTCGGTCGCGCTATCAGGCTGCGGCCGGAGTACAAGTGCGCCGACGACTGTTACCTATCATCAGGTCGGCATATGCAAAAGTTACGAGACTGCAAACGGCACGGAGCAAGCCAAACCTAACGAGGGCTTTGCTATCTTCAAAATCGAATCGGTCGACAATACAAAGTATAATGGTCTCTTCAATTTCGATCCGGGGCGCATTTACGTGAACCAATCCAACGCTCAACAACTGGCGGGAAACCAATATGAACACGGGAGCGTGTATAGTTGGAACCGCCGCTTTGTGAATAAGGATCCGCGATTCGGGAGAGCCTTGGGTGTGAAATACGTTGCGGAAGCGACGATCCCGAAAGGTCAGAAACTCGACGATGCGGGCTTTGCCGTTATTCCACTCGCCACAAACAACCCTACGGGCGCGCCAGAAGACGAGCAGTACAATATCCAACTTGCCTATGATACAGGGACCGACGAGCGCGGTAGCGTCCAGAGCATCAATGAAGGGATGATCATCATTAAATCAAATCCGCCTGGCGCCAAATATTCGGTGGTCGACAACTGCAAAAATCTTTCACTCCTATAACGGCCGCCAGGAGGACAAGAACATTCTTGATGCGGTTCGGCTAATCCCGGCGATGGCGTATCAAGCGCCCTTCGCCGGCCCGAACGGATGATCACAGGAATTGCCGCTAAGAAATCACCCTTACTGGGCCGATGCCTGCATTGCCGGCGCGTTTTCAAAACACCCGGTTCTAGATACGGGATGGCCCCGGGAGGCATCGGCACTTGCCCTCAAGCATTTTCCGACAAAGTTGAACGACTTTTTCGTTTCCGACAGGCTCCAATTCTTTAATTCTCAACGATTCCTTTTCGAACAGATGATTCTATCTGACCTGGAAGCACCCTAGCGAGGAGAGCGGTTATGCCGCATCTGTTCGTCGATCAGCATATTGGCGATCGACATGCGGCGCGCCGCGTTGATGCGGCGGGCGGGCTCAAAGCGATCAGGATGGTTCTTCTTGGCGAAGGCGCGGCGAAGGCGCTGAAGATCTACGATCGCAAGATCCGGACTCAAGCCAAGTTCTTCGGCGATGGCTTGATCTTCGGTCGAAGCCGGCTCATGTCCCACAGCCTCCGGTTTCGCGCCTTCTGGTTTCGCTGGCTCGCTGAGCGATGGCTTGGCTGGGGAAGCACTTTGCGTTTCGGCGGCTTCCTCGGCATAGGGAGCCGGTGAGCGCGGACCAAAGCCACCGATAAGGCCGCCAATGCCGGTTGGCCACGGCAACGATATATTTCCTAACAGGCGCCGCAGACGGTTTTTCAGACGCGGTGAATCAAGGGTCTCGACCTCCGCTTCGGGCTCCGCCCGCTGGACCCGGCACACCGGTGCTGAAGCGACATCGGTCGCTCCCCGGTCGAACGAGGAGAGAATCTCACCGAAATCAGCGGCGGTGTTTGGCTTCCTTTGCGGCATGGCCAAGATGGGCCTCCATCCACGCCCAGTTCGATTGGAGTTTCACCCGCACTATGAACGCACGCCCTTGAGCCCACGTTAAGGAGAACGCGTTATTTGCAATGACACTGTTTACCATATAGGTGCGCCGGATGTTCTTAAGGATAAGCCAACATGACCAAAGCTTCATTTGAAGCCTTCGGCGCCCGTGTCTATTGTTTCGATGGTGCAGATGGGCATGGTCGCGATGGTTAAAATTATTTTCGCGGATCATGCGATAATGGATAGGGAGAATTTCCATGAAACCGGGTTTGCCTGCCGCCTTGACCATGATCGCCGTTGTTGGCTCCGGCGTGACACTGGCCGCCTTTAGCAGCCATGCACAGCAACCCCCTGCCAATGTTCCAGCCCAAACCGAAAGGCCTGTTTTCTCACCGGCCGACCGCGCCGCTTTCCTCGACGCGCGGATTGCCGCGCTCCATGCAGGTTTGAAATTGTCGCCGGACCAGGAGAAGCTCTGGCCCTCCGTCGAATCCTCGCTGCGCACCGCCGCGAAGAACACCCTGGACAGGCGTGAGAAATTCAAGGACGAGCCCAAGTCCGCAAGTCTCATTGACCGGTTGCGGCACCGCGGCGAAAATGCAGTGGCGCGGGGCCAAAATCTGGAAGCGATCGCGGACGCGGCGGCACCTCTCTATGCGAGTTTGAACGAAGAGCAAAAGCATCGCCTGCCGCTGCTCGCGCATGGTCTTCTCTTCCATCACCATTTCGCCAACTGGGGCGGTGGCCATGAGCATTGGGCGTGGCGGCATGACGGCCACGACAATCCGGAGGGATTCGAACCGGAGGGCCGGGATGGTTCCCGGTCAAAAGACCGCTGAGCACCGGCACGGAACTGACGGTTCCGCCCTCGCCATGACGGACGTCGACGCGCTGCCCATTAAACGGCTAACCTTGCCTTGCAGCGCGGGCGTCGTGCTTTGGCTCGCGGGCCCCGCCGATCCAGGCGGAGTTCCGCCGCATTTATGGAACACGCTCTTAGCCGCCGAACGGGAGCGTGCGAAGCGGTTCATCAATGCGCCGGATCGGATTTTGTTTGCCATGACCCGCGCTGTCTTGCGCACTCTGCTGAGCGAGGCGACAAGCGTTCCAGCCGATCAAATCCTGTTCGCGGAAGAACCTTTCGGAAAGCCCCGGTTGGCCGGGATCAGCGGGCCCCATTTCAATGTCTCCCATTCGGGATCTTGGGCATTGATCGGAGTATCGGATCGCCGCCCCATCGGCGTTGACATCGAATTGATGCGCAGGGCTGGCGGCGAACTGGAATTGGCGCGATCCTTCTTTTCGGACGCCGAATATCATGCTCTCGAAGGCCTCGATAACAGCGAGCTGCTCCAGGCTTTCTACAAAATCTGGACCTGCAAGGAGGCTGTTCTGAAGGCGCTTGGTGCTGGAATCTCCGAGCACCTTAAGGATTTCTCGGTCGAATTGATGAGCGATCGCTATGCGATCCATGCCGAGCCCAATTGCTTTTTGCCTGCGCTAGCTTCTGTTGTGGCCAACCCGGTCGAGGTCCCGCGAGGCTATGCGGGATGTTACGCCTTGGCTTGATCAACTTTCTATAATAGGAGTTTGCCTTCAACGCTCGCACAGGGGGCAAGAAT
Organism: uncultured Methylocapsa sp.; assembly: GCA_964440215.1. Classification (GTDB taxonomy): domain Bacteria; phylum Pseudomonadota; class Alphaproteobacteria; order Rhizobiales; family Beijerinckiaceae; genus Methylocapsa. The sequence goes on along the minus strand of CAYTRB010000002.1, from coordinate 48,278 downwards.
GCGAAAGCTTTCCCGCCGTGAGACCATGGCATCGATCCTGGCCGCTGGCGCGAGTGCCGCCGTGCCCTCCACGCTTGCCGCGCGTGCCGGCGCCGCCGTGCATGTTTCCTTTCTTCTGGTCAATGATGTCTACCGGATCGAAGAAAAGGATGGACGCGGCGGCATGGCGCGTTTCGCGGCCGTGGTAAAGGCGGAGCGCGCCAGAGCACTCGCCGAGAATTGCCATCTTATTTGTGTCCACGCCGGCGATACGCTGTCGCCGAGCTTGTTGTCGAGCTTTGATCAAGGCGCCCACATGATCGATCTCTTCAACGATGCGGGGCTCGATGCTTTCGTTCCGGGCAATCATGAGTTCGATTTCGGCAAAGAGGCTTATTTCAACCGGGTAGGCCAGGCGCGTTTCCCGATCCTTGCCGCCAACCTCCGGGATGCAGCTGGGTTGAGGCTGCCTCGTCACCAGGATCAAATTGTTATCGAGGCGGACGGCCTCAAGCTTGCGCTTATTGGCGCTGCTTATGAAGCGACGGCGTCCGCCTCGCGTCCAGGCGATCTTGCCTTCGCGCCGACGATACCGGCGGTGCTTGCCAACGCCAAAAGCGCGCGCGCTGCGGGGGCCGATCTCGTGATCGCGATCGTGCATGCCGACAAGGCTACGGGCGCCGCCCTGAAGAATTCGCATGCCGCCGACCTCGTGCTGTCCGGCCACAATCACGATCTGCATATCGATTTCGATGGCCGGACCGCACTTGTCGAGTCCGAGCAGGACGCAAATTATGTCACGGTGGTCGACATTGATGTCACGCCAAGCCTGGGCGATTCAAATCGCCCTTTATCGTGGTGGCCGAATTTTCGCGTGATCGATACCGCGAAGACCGGCTCCGATCCGGCGACGCTTGCCAAAGTCCAGATGTACAACGCCGGCTTGAACCGGCTGTTCGATGTCGAAATCGCGACTCTTGCAGCACCTCTGGACAGCCGCTCAGAGGCTCTGCGAACGGGGGAATGCGCGATCGGTGATCTCATTGCCGACGCGATGCGCAAGGCTGCCACCGCCGACGTTGCTATCATCAACGGAGGCGGCATCCGGGGGAACAGGCTCTATCCGGCAGGCAGCCGACTCTTGAAGCGCGACATCCTCGACGAGCTTCCGTTCGGCAACAAGACAATGGTGACCAATGTTCCGGGCAAAGCCATTCTGGAGGCGCTTGAAAACGGGCTTTCTCAGATCGAGCGCCATGCGGGACGATTTCCACAGGTTTCCGGGCTTTCCATTGTTGCCGATCCGGGAGCGCCACCAGGCGCGCGCGTGATAACGGTGACAATCAACGGCGAAGCGCTCGACATCAGCCGTGATTACAAGATCGCAACCAATGATTTCATGGCACTTGGCGGCGATGGCTATGGGATGCTCGCGGGGAAGACGCATGTGAGCGCGGATTCCGGCACCCGGCTTGTCGCCCTCGATGTGATAGATTACATCACGGCGGCAAAGACGATCGACGCGAAGATCGAGGGAAGGATCCTGTTTCGATAGGGCTCGGGCGCTCACCTTCGGCTGTGAGCGCTTCCCGTGCATTTTCCTTCTTATTCCTTCTTGCGTTGAGCTTGTCACAACGAGCGGATAGAACTCATCCCGGTTGCTAAGACCCTGAACGCTTCAAGAGGAGGCGCTCATGGTCTCTATGTCTTTGTTTTATCGCATGATCTGAACCAGAAAGTCGGCAACTTTGTGCAGATCGCGCTCTAGAGACGAGAGCTGATGAACGATCCAGAACCGATCCCGCAGGACCAAGGGCAAGCGCGGGCGCAGCAGCAAGCCGCGATCTTGATGCAGGCCCTGCCTCATATGTTGCGCTATGACGATGCCATCGTCGTCGTTAAATACGGCGGCCACGCCATGGGGGACGACAAGGTTGCGCGGGATTTCGCGCGCGACATGGTTTTGCTCGAACAGTCGGGGGTCAATCCTGTTGTCGTCCATGGCGGCGGCCCGCAGATCGGCGCGATGCTAGGCAAGCTCGGCATTAAGTCGGCGTTTTCGGATGGCCTGCGGATCACTGACAAGGCCACCATGGAAATTGTGGAGATGGTGCTGGCCGGTTCGATCAACAAGCAGATCGTCGGCTTCATCAATGCCGAAGGCGGCCGCGCGATCGGGCTGTGCGGCAAGGACGGCAATATGGTGATCGCCGCCAAGGTGGCGCGGATCAGCAATGACGTCGATCTTGGCTTCGTCGGCGAGCCGGCCAAGGTGGATAAGACCGTGCTCGATCAAGTGCTCGGGCGCGAACTCATCCCTGTCCTCGCGCCGGTCGCGCAGGGCGAGGACGGCGAAACCTATAACGTCAACGCCGATACTTTTGCCGGTGCCATCGCCGGCGCGCTCAAGGCGAAGCGGTTGCTGTTGCTGACCGACGTGCCGGGCGTGCTTGATCGTGGTAAGAATTTGATCAAGCAATTGAGCATCGATGACATTCACACGCTGATCGCCGACGGCACGATCACCGGCGGCATGATCCCGAAAGTCGAGACCTGCATCTACGCGCTGGAGCAGGGCGTCGAAGGGGTCGTTATTCTCGACGGCAAGATGCCCCATGCCGTGCTAATCGAGCTTTTGACCGATCACGGCGCAGGGACTCTGATTACAAGGTGAACGACACGAGACGCTTTTTCAAAGATCTTTCCGGCGGCCCGCAAATGGAACGTGCTGGCGATGCCGCGCTGGGGCCAGGGAAGCAACCGGTTGCAAACGGCGAAACCGCATCACTCGCCAGCGCCTTATCGCATAGCGACGCGCTCTCGCATATCAACACTTGGGTCTTCGACCTCGACAATACGCTTTATCCGGCCGATAGCGATCTGTGGCCGAAGATCGACCAGCGGATCACGCTATTCCTGGCGCAGCTTTTCGGGCTTGACGGCATGTCGTCGCGCGCCTTGCAAAAATATTATTATCAGCGCTACGGCACGACTTTGCGCGGTCTGATGGAGGAACATGGCATCGGCCCGGATGAATTTCTTGATTTCACACATGACATCGACCGCTCCTCGCTTCTCCCCAATCTTGCTCTCGCCGCCGCGATCACCGCCCTCCCCGGACGCAAGCTTATTCTGACAAATGGCTCGCGCGAGCACGCCATGCGAACCGCCGAGGCGCTTGGTCTTAAGGCGATGTTCGAGGATATTTTCGACATCGCCGCCGCCGATTTCGTGCCGAAGCCCCAGGCCGCGACCTATGAACGATTCTTTGAAAAGCACATGGTCGATCCGGCGCAGGCTGTGATGTTCGAGGATCTTGCGAGAAATCTCATTATTCCCCATGAAAGGGGAATGAGGACCGTGCTCGTCGTTCCGAAGCCTGGGCAAACGGATCATCGCGACGCTTTCGAGATTACCAGCGAAGCCGTGCCGCCGCATATCGATTTCGTGACGAGCGATCTTGCGCTGTTCTTGATGGCCCTCTTCCCGGACGCGTCCGGTGGAACTGACGTCTAGACAGGGTGGCTTAAATCGATTTGCATAAAATCAAAGAGTTGGAGCGTCCCGGACGCGAAAAAGCCGATCCGTTTTCATAAAGAACTGCTCTAGAAGTCATTTCCAACCGCGCGCGGCCATCAAACCCGCGCCTCGCTGACTTTCCTTTCACGGGAGATTTCGATGGACGATCTCGAAACAATTATCGACGCCGCTTTCGAGGATCGCGCCAATGTCGATCCAAATACGCAAGGCGAGGTCCGCGCGGCCGTCGAAGCGGCCTTGCAGCTTCTCGATACCGGAAAACTTCGCGTTGCGGAAAAGATCGAAGGAGCAAGCGGACCAGGGTCCTGGGCGGTCAACCAATGGCTGAAGAAAGCCGTGCTTTTGTCGTTTCGCCTCAACGACATGGCGGAGATTCCTGGCGGGCCAGGGGGTACCTCCTGGTGGGATAAGGTGCCCTCCAAATTCGCCGGCTGGGGTCCCGAGCAGCATGCCGCGGCGGGCTTTCGCTCGGTGCCGAATTGCGTGGTTCGGCGCTCGGCCTATATCGCGCCGGGGGTGATCTTGATGCCCTCCTTTGTCAATCTCGGCGCCTATGTCGATCGCGGCACGATGGTCGATACTTGGGTCACCGTCGGCTCATGCGCGCAAATCGGCAAGAATGTGCATCTTTCCGGCGGGGTTGGCATCGGCGGGGTGCTAGAGCCTTTGCAGGCCAATCCGACCATCATCGAAGACGATTGTTTTATCGGCGCCCGCTCGGAAATCGTCGAGGGGGTCATAGTCGGACAGGGTTCGGTGATTTCAATGGGGACCTTCATTTCCGCCTCGACAAAGATCGTCGACCGGGCAACCGGGGAGGTGCGCGTGGGCTTCGTGCCGCCCTATTCGGTGGTGGTTTCGGGCAATCTGCCGGGCAAAGCTTTGCCCTCCGGAGCACCGGGCCCCTCGCTATATTGCGCCGTGATCGTGAAAACCGTGGACGCCCAGACCCGCTCGAAAACCGCGATAAACGAATTGCTGAGGGACTGATGGCGGCATCTTTCGCCGAACGCGCCGGGCGGTTCGGGTTCCGCACCGATCAAGGCCGGATCGGCGCCAAGATTTGGTGGCAAGGCACTGTTTTCTTGGGCGTGCCGCTTGCTGTTTTGACCCTAATCTGGCTTGTTTTGGCGCCATTCGCGCAGCATGACCTGTCCCGCGCGCCATTCCTAGCTTGGGCCACGGTTGCTACCTTTGTCTATCTTATATTTTACGCCTTCGCGATCCTGTTGATCGCAATTTGCCATTATAATCTTAGCGCCAAACGCTGGCGCGACCGCGGCTGGCGCTTTCCTGGAGCGCTGGCCGGCTTGCTGCCCCTCGCCGCGCTGGCGAGCGGCGCCGCGCATTGGCTGCAGCCGCGCGTGGCCGAGGACATCCCCTTTTGGTACGTTGTGGGGGCCGATGCCGTACTCGCGGCGATTGTCGTCTGGAACGCGGTGGAACTTGGCTTTTTTGAGAGCCGCAAGCCGTAATCGATGTCATCCGCAGCATTTTCGAGCGAGCAGTTGCCGGTTTCGCGTCAAAAAATGTGACAAAACAAAGATCTCGCGCGGCTGAGTTTGATTTTCTGCCGAGAAACGGTTCCCACCGCACCTCAAAATGCTCTAAGACGGGCGAACAAAAAGGTGAGCGCCTGCGATCATGACCACGCCTTCCCGTCTCGAAACCCTCGCAGATCTCAGAATCGAGATCGATCGCATCGACGCGGCGCTCCACCAACTGTTGATGGAGCGCGGCGAGATCATCCACCGGCTCATCGAAGCCAAGGCGCGGCAGGGCGGCGGCTTGGCGTTCCGGCCGGGCCGCGAGGCCGACATGATGCGGGCTCTCGTCTCCCGCCATCAGGGCCTGCTGCCGCTCGACACCGTCGAGAGCATTTGGCGGATCATCATCTCGACCTTCACCTTCGTCCAGTCGAACTACAGCGTGCATGCCGATATATCCGGTGGCGATGCCGCGATGCGCGATTGCTGCCGGTTCCATTTCGGCTTTACAGTTCCTTATGTGCCTCACCCCACTGCCAAGCATGTCATCGAGGCCGTCGCCAAATCGGGCGGCGACCTCGGCGTGGTGCGGGCGGACTCGCCGGAGGGGCCTTGGTGGCGTGATCTTACTGGGCCAGGAGCGCCGAAAATCATTGCCAGGCTGCCCTTCGTCGAGCGGCTGGACCATCCAGCTGGAATGCCCGTTTTCATCATTGCCCAGCCGCTCGCCGAAGCGGCGGTGCGCGACGTGGTTCTTTATGCTGTGACAATACCGAAGGGGGAGGACAAGCTCCTTCCCGACCTTCATGCGCCCCAGCTGGAAATTCTCGATAGCGTTAAAACCGGTGATGGTCTTTGTCTGATGATCGCGACGGAAGCGGGCGCCGGGCTCGATCACTGGCGCGAAATGCTTACCCGGTCCGGCACCGCCGAACCACTTGTGATCGAAATCGGCAGCCACGCGGCCCGCTTCGATGTGAGCGGAGTCCACAAGGTGGCAGCGCAATGATTGTGTTTTGGAGTTTTCTTCTATGATCAAAATCGCGACAACGGGACAAGACCCCCGGCCGCAACCGCGCCCTGGCGTGCTCGGGATCAACCCTTACGTTCCGGGCCAAAGCTCGGCGCCCGGTGCCGCCAAGGCTTCCAAGATTTTCAAGCTTTCGGCGAACGAGACACCACTCGGGCCTTCGCACCGCGCCGTTGACGCCTTGCGCGGCTTTGCCGAGCGTCTCCAGGACTATCCGGATGGCTCTGCCACCACCTTGCGCGAGGCTATCGGCGCAAAGCATGGGCTCGACCCCGCACGCATCGTCTGCGGCAACGGCTCGGATGAAGTCCTCCATCTGCTCGCCGCCGCCTATATCGGCCCGGGCGACGAAGGCATTTTTACTGAGCATGGTTTTCTCGTCTACAAAATTGCCATTCTCGCCGCGGGCGGCGTCCCCATTACCGCTGATGAAACCAATCTGACCGCAGATGTTGATAAGATCCTCGCCAAGGTTGGCCCGAGAACTAAGGTGGTCTTTCTCGCCAATCCGAACAATCCGACCGGCACCTATCTACCGTTCGCCGAAGTCAAGCGGCTCGCCCTTTGCCTGCCAAGCCATGTCCTGCTCGTTCTTGATGCGGCCTATGCCGAATATGTCACGCGCCCGAATTACACATCTGGCGTCGAACTTGTCACGAACAATGAAAACGTCGTGATGACGCGCACGTTTTCGAAGATATACGGTCTTGCCGGGATCAGGCTTGGCTGGGGTTACGCGCAACTTGCCGTGTGCGGCGCGATCAATCGCATTCGCGGGCCATTCAACATCAATGGCGGGGCCATCGCGGCCGGAGTAGCGGCACTGGAGGATCGAAGCCATATTGAAAAAGCGATCGCCCATAATGACGTATGGCTTGCCTGGCTGACCCGTGAAATCTCCGGGCTCGGGCTCAAGATCACGCCGAGCGCCGGAAATTTTTTGCTTTTGCATTTCAACGGCGAGACGCAGGCGCGAGCGGCGGACCAGTTTCTTTTGGGCCGGGGCTTGATTTTGCGGGCGGTCGGCGCCTATGGGCTGCCGCATTGCCTTCGGCTTACCGTCGGCACCGAGGAAGCGAACCGTCTCGTTGTCGCCGCCCTCAAGGAATTCGTCCGTTTCGAGAGCCGCGCGCGTGCCTGACGGTCTCGGGGCTCGTTTGCACGAGCCCTTGTTCCAACGCCTCGCCCTCATCGGCATGGGCTTGATCGGCTCCTCCCTAGCGCGGGCGAGCCGGCGCAAGGGGCTTGCGCGCGAGATTATTGCCTCGGACATATCACCCGCCGTCCGCGCGACGGTGGCCAGTCTCGCACTCGCCGATCAGGTCGCGGCGACGGCGGCGGCCGCGGTCGCGGGAGCGGATCTTGTTATCATCTGCGCGCCCACCGGCGCGATGGGGCCGATCGCTCAAGAAATTGCTCCCCATTTAGAGCCGGGGGTGATCCTCTCCGATGTCGGTTCGGTCAAGGAGTCGATCGTCAAGGCGGTCGTCCCGCATCTGCCCGCCAGCGTCCATTTTGTTCCGGCGCATCCCGTGGCGGGAACCGAGCAATCAGGTCCAGAGGCCGGATTTTCGACGCTTTTTCTCAATCGCTGGAGCATCTTGACGCCGCCGGAGGGGACCGACCCCAAGGCCGTCGCGCGCCTCGCGGCTTTTTGGGCCGGAATGGGCGCGAATGTCGAAATCATGCAGCCCGCCCATCATGATTTGGTGCTTGCGATCACCAGCCATGTGCCGCATCTCATCGCCTATAATATCGTCGGCACCGCGGCCGACCTCGAAGAAGTGACGCGGTCAGAAGTGATCAAATTTTCAGCCGGCGGGTTTCGCGACTTCACCCGGATCGCCGCCTCCGACCCGACGATGTGGCGCGATATTTTCCTCAACAACAGGGACGCGGTGCTCGAAATGCTCGGCCGTTTCAACGAGGATCTGAGCGCTCTTCAGCGCATGATCCGCAATGGCGATGGCGACGGCCTTTTCGAGCTCTTCACCAGGACCCGGGCGATCCGGCGCGGCATTATCGAGCAAGGCCAGGAAACCGCCGCCCCGGATTTTGGCCGCCGGGCGGGCGAGACTTGACAAGCTCCCGCCGTCCCCGGTTGCGCCGTCAATAAAGTGGGGGAATTTGGATCGATGTGCGTACAGGACCGATCGACAAAAAGCCGTTTGAGAGAGTGACCGGCAGATGCAAACGGCCGGGGACATCGCCGCCCTTGCCGAGGATTCCCGACAGGACCTGACCAGCGGTGATGAGGCCGGGATCGACATTCAGCTGGTGAAGAACTTTTGCGAACCCGCCGAAGACAGCATCGAGTTTGCCCTCCGGACGATGCTGATCATCGAGAACGAGGCCACCCTTGGCTTCAAATTGAATACCGCCGCTTGTCAGCCGCGCGGTGGTAATATCGATGCGACCGTTCGCCAAACGCCATTTTTCGAGACAATCAGAGAGCGATTCCGCACTGCCTATCCGGGCTTGCGATATCGTGCCTCCGAACTGCACCCAAAGGGGAAGCTGCGAATCCAAAAGACTGCTGAGCGCAGGAATTGAGCCGTCATTGAATGACAACGTGAACTCGTAAGACTGGTCTTGCCGGTCTTGCAACAAGGAGAGAGAGCTGTGAAATTCGTCGGCTGCCGCGTCCAATACCTCTATGGTACCCGCTCTCCCTTCCGCCTTGACATTTGTGCCCGTGAAGACAACGCTTTGATATGCGCCTGGCGGGCCTGCAAGGTCGATATAAAGCGCATCCCACCGCACTGTCATGTCGAGGGTGCCATCGCTGGTTTTCACGGTAAATGGCGGCTCTATCTTAGCCAGCAAAGTGTCGCTACGCAGAAGCGGCGAGGTGGCGTGAAATCCACCCACGGTTCCGGTCAATGTCTTGTCAAGGATTTCGCCTTGGAAGAGCAGATTCGTACAGAAAATGACGATCGTAAAAGGAAAACCCCCGATTTTCTGATCGGGACAGGTCCAGCTGCGTCCGGCCTGGGCTTCGTGCGTCATCCAATTGGTGACCGCAGCCGCCGTCCGATGGGACGCGATATACCAGAACATCGACCACCCTATGGCGATCGTCAGAAGCACGGCGCTAGGCACAAACACCAAATAATAGGCGGTCGAGCGGCGTTTTATCTCATTTTTTGTCGATGGCATGGTTTCCTCCCGGACAGTAGATCGGCCGAGTCTCTCCTCGGGCCGAGCTCCTTGTCTAAGCCCGGCACGGACGAACTCGGCTTTTCTCGTGGCACGCCTTCGCTTATATCGTGCTGGACAGCGAAGCAAAATTGCTCAGCGGGATACCGGCGGAAACCCCGGAATGCTGGCAAACTGTTCCATGCGGATCTCATCGCGCGGAAAATGATTGCTCAATGGCCTCTGACCGTCCAAGCGAACCGGGGCGGCGGAATTTGATTTTCCCATCTAAATGCGAAAAAGTTCATACGAGCCAGCGTCTTTATTCCTGTTGACCGTCCCAGCTGGTGCATGATTTGCAGGAGTGGAAAATTGCATATTCTCCATCCCTAAGCGAGTACCCATGCGCCGAATTCGCCGTTTACTCGTCGCCAATCGCTCCGAAATCGCGATTCGGGTGTTCCGCGCCGCAACCGAACTTGGAATTGGGACGGTTGCGATCTTTGCCGAAGAGGATAAGCTTTCGCTGCACCGTTTTAAGGCGGACGAAGCCTATCAAGTCGGCGCCGGCAAAGGGGCGCTTGAAGCCTATCTGTCGATCGAAGAGGTGATCCGGGTCGCCAAGGAAGCCAAGGTCGACGCGATCCATCCCGGTTATGGATTTCTTTCAGAGAGTCCGGAATTCGCCGATGCCTGCGCGGAGGCGGGCATTATCTTCGTCGGCCCGAGTCCGCAGACGATGCGCGACCTCGGCAACAAGGTGGCGGCGCGGAATATTGCGATGTCCTGTGGTGTCCCGGTCATGCCCGCGACGGGACCGCTGCCGGACGATCCGCAGGAAGTGAAGCGCCTCGCCCGCGAGATCGGCTACCCTGTCATGCTGAAGGCCTCGTGGGGCGGCGGCGGCCGCGGCATGCGGCCAATTGAGTCCGAGGACACCCTTCTCGATTCCGTATTGAGCGGCAAGCGGGAAGCAAAGAGCGCCTTTGGCAAGGACGAGGTGTATCTCGAAAAACTGGTGCGCCGGGCGCGCCATGTTGAAGTCCAGATCCTCGGCGATACGCACGGCAACCTTGTGCATCTCTTCGAGCGCGATTGCTCAATCCAGCGCCGCAACCAGAAGGTGGTGGAGCGCGCTCCCGCACCCTATCTCGACAACGCAACGCGCCTCGGTCTTTGCGAGGCCGCGCTAAAACTCGGGCGCGCGGCCCATTATGCCGGAGCCGGCACGGTTGAATTCTTAATGGACGCGGATACCGGCGCGTTCTATTTCATCGAGGTCAATCCGCGCGTTCAAGTCGAGCACACCGTGACCGAGGTGGTCACAGGGCTCGACATCGTGAAGGCCCAGATTCGCATCGCCGAAGGCAAGCGCATTGGCGTGCCGGAAGAAACCGGCATACCGCCGCAGGAGTCCATTCGCCTATCCGGCCATGCCTTGCAATGCCGGATCACGACGGAAAACCCCGAAAACAATTTCATACCCGATTATGGCCGCATCACTGCTTATCGCGGCGCGATGGGCTTTGGCATACGCATCGATGGCGGCACCGCTTATTCCGGCGCCGTCGTGACCCGTTTCTACGATCCCTTGCTCGAGAAAATCACCGCTTGGGCGCAGACTCCCGAAGAAGCGATCCTCAGAATGGTTCGCGCGCTTCTCGAATATCGTATTCGTGGTGTCGCCACTAATCTTGCCTTCCTGCATAATATTATTAGCCACCCCCGATTCGTCGCCAGCGACTACACAACGCGTTTCATAGACGAGACGCCGTCCCTCTTCGATTTCAAGAAACGCAAGGACCGCGCGACCAAACTCCTAACCTTCATCGCCGAAGTGACAGTGAACGGCCACCCCGAAACCAGGAACCGCGCGCGGCCCCCCGCCACGGCGCGCGAGCCGATTGTGCCGCCAGTTTCGCTTGATCCAATCCCAGATGGAACGCGCCAATTGCTGGAAAAACTCGGCGCGAAACATTTCGCCGATTGGATGCGCGGGCAAAGCCGCCTGCTGGTGACCGACACCACCATGCGGGACGCCCATCAATCGCTGCTGGCGACGCGCATGCGCACGAAAGACATCGCGGCGGCGGCCGGAGCCTATGCCAAGGGCCTGCCGCAACTGCTATCGCTCGAATGCTGGGGCGGCGCCACCTTCGACGTCGCGATGCGTTTTCTGTCAGAAGACCCCTGGGAGCGTCTCGCGCTCGTTCGGGAGCGGGCGCCAAATCTTCTGACCCAGATGTTGTTGCGCGGCGCCAATGGTGTCGGCTACACTAATTATCCGGACAATGTGGTAAAATATTTTGTCCGCCGCGCCGCCGCCGGGATCGATCTTTTCCGTATTTTCGATTGCCTCAACTGGGTCGAGAACATGCGCGTCGCAATCGACGCGGTGTGCGAGACGGGGAAACTCGCCGAAGGGGCGATTTGTTACACGGGCGACCTTCTCGATCCCAACCGGGCCAAATATTCGCTCAATTATTATGTCGGCGTCGCCAAGGAGCTCGAGCGGGCAGGCTGCCATATCCTGGCGATCAAGGACATGGCAGGCCTCCTGCGGCCTTCGGGCGCGCGCGTGCTGGTCAAAGCGTTGCGCGAGGCAAGCGGTCTGCCGTTGCATTTGCATACGCATGATACTTCGGGGATCTCGGCCGCGACTGTTCTCGCCGCCGCCGACGCCGGGGTCGACGCCGCCGATGCCGCAATCGATACAATGTCAGGCACGACTTCGCAGCCCTGCCTTGGTTCGATTGTGAAAGCGTTGCGTCATAGCGATCGCGACACCGCCCTCGATTCGGCGGTGATTCGCCAGCTCAGTACCTATTGGGAGGCTGCGCGCGGGCAATATGCAGCCTTCGAGAGCGACCTCAAGACAGGCACCGCGGAGGTTTATCTGCACGAAATGCCGGGCGGCCAGTTCACCAATCTGAAGGAACAGGCGCGCGCGCTCGGCCTCGATAAACGCTGGGACAAAGTTGCCACGGCCTATCGCGCGGCGAACGATCTCTTTGGCGACATCATCAAGGTGACGCCTTCGTCGAAGGTCGTCGGCGACATGGCGCTGATGATGGTGAGCCAGGATTTAACGCCAGAAGATGTGCTCGATCCCAAGCGGGATATCGCCTTCCCGGCGTCTGTCGTCGAAATGTTGAAGGGCGATCTCGGCCAGCCGCCGGGAGGCTGGCCAAAGGACTTACAGGCGAAAGCCTTGAAGGGCGAAAAGCCGATTACCGTGCGGCCCGGATCGCTGCTCGCACCGGCCGACCTCGCCGCCACGCGGGCCAGTGCCGAAAAGACCTGCGGCCGGCAGCTGAACGATGACGAGCTTGCCTCTTATCTTATGTACCCAAAGGTATTCACGGAATTCGCAACCATGATTCGCCGCTACGGCCCGGTTTCCGTGCTGCCGACGCCAGTGTTTTTCTATGGCATGCAACCCGGCCAAGAGATGGCCATCGAAATCGAGCCTGGCAAAACGCTCGTGCTCGTTTTGATGACATTAGGGGCGACCGACGAGGAGGGGCAGGTCAAGGTCTTCTTCGAGCTAAATGGCCAGCCGAGGATCATCTGGGTGCGCAATCTCGACGCGGCGGTGAAAACCGCCGCACGGCGCAAGGCCGAGGAGGGCAATGACTCGCATGTTGCGGCGCCCATGCCGGGTTCTGTCTCGACCTTAGCCGTGCGCCTTGGCCAGGACGTGAAGGCGGGCGATGTGGTCGCCACCTTGGAGGCCATGAAGATGGAGACCGTGCTGCACGCCCCGCGTGACGGGAAGATCGCCGAAATACTAGTGTCGCCTGGCCAGCAGATTGACGCAAGGGACCTCTTGATGCGGCTGGAATAGCCGCATTTTGCGGGACTAAAAACCGGGGGTACTCGGGATATGCTGTGAATCCTCTTGCGCGAGCGCCTTCGCGATCACAGAGTTGAGATTGTCGAATCAGGTGGCACTGCGAGGCGCTCATGCTTGCAATTCCGGGAAAAGCCTGTGGTGAATGCAGCTTCTGTTGCAAGGTTCTCGAGATCACCGAACTTACAAAATCCGCCGGCAAATTATGCGAACATTGTCTGAGCTCTGGTTCTGGCGGCTGCGGAATCTATGCGTCAAGACCGCAGGTGTGCCGCGACTACGAGTGCTTGTGGAAAAGCGACCGGAAGATGAGCCCGCGTTTGCGCCCGGATCGCACCGGCACGATCTTGATGGAAGATCCCGATTCGGATGAATACCGCGCCGTCTGCGATCCCGAGAAGCCATTCGCCTGGCTGACGCCGCTTGTCTTCAAACATCTTGTCGCAATGGCCAAAAGCGGGAGGATTGTCGTCGCCAAGGCAGGGTTGAAAGCCTGGCGCATCCGCGCCAATGGGCAATGGGGCCCCTGCGTTTGAACCGTTGCCAAGCTGTACTCGCCAACGATCCATCAAAGAATTCCCGAAACTTACCTTGCCTCCAAGGAAAATCCTTGTATAAAGCCCGCTTCGCGGCTTCGGCCGGGGGCTGAACGGGAACCCGCTGTGCGGGCAGGATTGATCGAGTCCTAGTCCCGGTGTCTCCGCCTTCGTTTGCTGATCGAGCCTTTCCCGGCTCGAAGGGCTCGGCGCCGGGCAGTGCGATGATTGTAAAGAGGAAAGGCAGGCCAATGGCGCTCTATGAGCACATCTATTTGGCGCGTCAGGATATTTCCGCCCAGCAGGTGGAAACGCTGACGGCGCAATTTAAATCTGTACTCGAATCCTTCGGCGGCAAAGTCGAGAAGGTGGAATATTGGGGTGTGAAATCCCTCGCTTACCGGATCAAAAAGAACCGTAAGGCGCATTTTTCTTTTTTGAATATCGACGCTCCTCCCGCCGCGCTCACCGAAATGGAGCGGCAGATGGGCATCAATGAAGACATTATCCGCTTCATGACAATCCGTGTCGAAGCCCTCGAGCAGGGCCAATCGGCGATGATGCGCAAGCGCGACGATGACGACCGTGGCGATCGCGATCGTCCGGACCGAGGTGACCGCGGCCGCGGCCCGCGCCCCGAGCGCAGTGAGCGAGGACCAAGACGGCCGCGCGACGAGTCAGTGGCCAATGAGGAGGCAAGCTTCTGATGACAACCGCAGCCGCGCCCCGCAGGCCTTTTTTCCGCCGCCGTAAAACCTGTCCGTTTTCCGGCCCCAACGCGCCTAAGATCGACTATAAGGACACCCGCCTTCTTTCGCGCTACATTTCCGAGCGCGGAAAGATCGTCCCCTCGCGAATAACCGCCGTTTCGGCCAAGAAGCAGCGCGAACTGGCAAAGGCGGTTAAACGCGCCCGGTTTCTCGGGCTGTTGCCTTACGTAATCCGCTGATTTGGTGTCCGGCACCAGCCGAGTCTCCGCTTGCGGGATATTTCCACCAAGGTGGAACTGTTCTATATCCACAACTCACGAACGAAACAGATCGTCGGCCACGCGGTGAGACGGCGGGGATTTGTTGGTCCAACCGCCGCCTTTTTGCGGCACAGCAAGGCATGATGAAGAAGCGCCTCCAAAGTCTGGCCCCAGCCGCCGCCATCGGTATCGGAGCGGGAATTGCGGCCGCTGTGTTGTGCGCCCTTGCCAGCCGGGGGACTATTTTCTCGGCTGTTCTCGCCAATCTTACTCCGCTTCCTATCATGATCGCGATGCTTGGCTATGGTGCCGTCGCCGGGGCCATGGCGGTTGTCTCGGCCACGCTTGCTGTTTCCGTGCTCTACTATGCGCAGGAGAAACTCGGGAGTCTCGATACCGCCGCTCTCGCCGGCCTGACTTTCGCTTTCTTCCTTGGTTTGCCTGCTTTCTGGCTCAGCCTCCTGTCGGTATTGAGCCGGGTGAAAGGAAGTCCGAACTGGGTTGTCACGACGAGAGTAGGCAGCTTCTTCGCCCGCGAATATTGTCCTCTTGAACGCGTTCTTTCCTATGCCACGGCCGTTTGCGCCACTATAGGGGTAGCCATCGCGATCTATGTCAGTTCGCTCTACAGCGGGTATGACCTGGCGCTGGAGCGGTTGAGCGCCGAAATTGCTCCTTTCGTCGAACAGCTGATTGGCTCCAAAACGCAGCTCCCAGCCGGCGTTGATGTGCATGGCTTGGCGCGTGCCACAATTTTGGCGGCGGCGCCGATGGTGGCGGGTTGCACCCTTATCATGCTGATGCTCAATCTTTGGCTTGCCGGTCGGGTGGCGCAGTTATCCGGCCAACTTCCCCGCCCGTGGCCCGACATCGCGTGGGAGTTGCGGCTGCCGCGGATCTATCTTTTGGTTTTCGGCGTCGCTTCCGCGATCGGCCCCTATATCGGCGGCCTCCCCGGCCTTATCATCATCATTGTCGCCGTAACCCTCGGCATCGCCTACGCGCTGGTCGGACTAGCTGTAGCGCATTATCTGCCACGCGGATCGAGCTTCCGGATTCCCCTGCTCATTGCGATTTATCTTGGCCTCGCCGTCCCGGTGACATGGTTGGTATTTCTCCTTGGGTTGGTCGTGGTCGGCATTCTTGACGCTGCTTTCTCTTTGCGGGATCGTAAGAAAAAGGCAGCTTTGCCGAAACCCTGAAAACACCAATTCTAACGCAACTCAAAGGGTCACATCATTATGGAAGTAATTTTGCTCGAACGTGTCGGTAAACTCGGTCAAATGGGAGATAGCGTCCGCGTGAAGGATGGCTACGCCCGCAATTTCCTGCTGCCCGGCGGCAAAGCCCTGCGCGCGACGGAGACAAATAAGACCCGTTTCGAAAGTCAGCGGTCCCAGCTCGAAACCCGCAATCTCGAATCACGAGGCGAGGCAGCGGCTGTTGCCGAAAAACTTGCCGGCCAAGTGTTCGTCATCATCCGCCAGGCGGGCGAGACGGGTCATCTCTATGGTTCGGTCTCGCCACGCGACATTGCCGCCGCAGTCACGGCTGGCGGCTTCAATGCCAATCGCAATCAAATCGTCCTGAAAGCGCCCATCAAATCGCTAGGACTGCATGAAGTCCCCGTGCATCTGCATCCGGAAATCGAAGCTTTGATTACCGTCAATGTCGCCCGCTCCTCCACGGAAGCCGAACGCCAGGCCAAGGGGGAAGCGCTGAATATCGTCGAGGAGGCGAGTTTGGATGATCTTGGCCTAGAAGTCGGCGCCGCGCTTGCCGACGCGGAAGGCAGCATCGGAGAGTCGTAGGGCGACCTAAACCCGGCCTTACGTGCCGGTTTCCGCCAGCAGTTTTGCGATCGCGGCGCGCAGATCGCCGATGCCTTCGCCACCGAGCGAGGAGGTGAATAACACCTCCGGAAAAGCGGCGGGACGCTTGGCGATGAGGGCGAGGATAGCGGCGAGGCGCGCGTCTCGCTCGCCGGCACGCACTTCATCCTGCTTCGTTAAGACAATCTGATAGGACACGGCTGATCGATCGAGAAGATCGAGCATCTCGATGTCGATTGGTTTTGCGCCGTGGCGGCCATCGACGAGAAGGAAAACACGCAGCAGAGATGCCCGGCCGCGCAAAAAATCCTCGATCAAGCGGCTCCAGGACGCGACCTTTTCCTTTGACGTGGCCGCGTAGCCATAACCAGGCATATCGACGAGGCGCAGCTTCGCGGCTTCGACGTCCCCGCCAAGCGCGAAAAAATTAAGTTCGCGCGTGCGCCCAGGTGTATGTGAGGTCCGCGCCAAGGTTTTCCGGTTGGTCAGCGCATTGAGGAGCGAGGATTTTCCCACGTTCGACCGCCCGGCAAAGGCGATTTCCGGCGCGCCAGGCGGCGGCAATTGGGACGCCGCCGCCGCCGCCCAGATAAATGCGCATTCCCCGGCGAACAGCCTGCGGCCCGTTTCCGTAAAATCTGGCTTTGCGGCTGCCGGCTCTTCCACGGCCACGCCCGGACTCAGGTTGTCGCTTTCTTGCGGAACATGCCGGTCAAATTGTCCCAAAGTTCAATCTTGACGCCGGCTCGCTTCATGATGGTCGTCTGCTGAATGACCGACAGAAAATTATTCCAGCTCCAATAGATGACGAGGCCGGAGGCAAATGTGCCAAGCGTGAAGGTGAAAAGGACTGGCATCCAGGTGAAGACCTGCTTTTGCACCGGATCGGCGGGTTCCGGGTTTACCTTCATCTGGACGAACATGGTGATGCCCATGATGACGGGCCAGACGCCAAGCGCGAGGTACGGGCCGAACACGGGAATCTGCGTCGGATCATAAGGAATGAGCCCGCACAGATTGAAGATGTTGGTCGGGTCGGGCCGCGAAAGATCCTTGATCCAGCCGAAAAACGGCGCCTGCCGCATCTCGATCGTGATGACGAGCACTTTGTAAAGCGAGAAGAAAACAGGAATCTGGATCAGCACCGGCAGGCAACCCGATAACGGATTGATCTTTTCGCGCTTGTAAAGCGCCATGGTTTCCATTTGCTGCTTTTGCTTGTCGTCTGGGAAACGGTCGCGGAGCGCCAGGATCTGGGGCTGTACCGCTTTCATCTTGGCCATCGCCCTATAGCTCCGGTTCGCGAGCGGGAAAAAGACCGCCTTGACCAGAACCGTGATGCATAGGATAGCGACGCCGAAGTTGCCGACAAACTTGTAAATAAAGTCGAGCATATAGAACATCGGCTTGGTGATAAAATAAAACCAGCCCCAATCGATCAGAAGATCAAACTTCTTGATACCCAAACCCGCCTCATATTTCTGAAGGGTATCGACCTCCTTGGCGCCGGCGAAAACCCTTGACGTGAATTCGCTTGAAGCTCCCGGCGCAAGCGTCTTTGCCTCCGTGTCGACAAAACCAGACTGATAAATTGGGGGAAGCGTAACCACGCCCGAAAAGCTTGCTTCGACGGCAATGTTCTGATCCGGGATGACGGCGGCGGCCCAATATTTGTCGGTGAGGCCGAGCCAGCCGCCGGTGCCGGAGAAACTTTTTGTCGCGTGCTCTTCCTTTTCGATCTTGTCATATTTGATTTGCTGCACGCCGGAATCGCCGATGACCCCGACAAAGCCTTCGTGCAGGATGGAATAGCCGGCGGATTCGGGTTTTCCGTGGCGCTTGACGAATGCAAAGGGGTGAAGCGCAACCGCCTGTGCTGACTTATTCTCGATGCTGTCCGTCACCGTAAACATATAACGATCATCCACCGCGATTTTGCGGTGAAAGATGAGGCCTTGGCCGTTATCATAGGTGAGTGTTACAGGCGCGGTCTCGGTTATCGTATCATGATCGGATTGCCACAGCGTATCGTGCCCAGGCAGGACGAGATTGGAGCCGGAATCGGCGATATAACCCGTCTCGATGTAATAAGGCGACGGCGAACCAGCCGGTGAGAGCAACACGATATGCGGACTGTTGGGATCGACCGTTTCGCGATAATTTTTAAACGACACGTCATCGATCCGCGCCCCTTTTAGCGCAATCGATCCATAGATGGCGGGTGCGTCGAGTTTGACCCTCGGGCTCTCCGCCAAGGCATCGGCACGGGTAATTTGCGACACTGGCTCGGCGCCCTGCGCCGGAGTGCCGGACCCCGGCGCGGCTGCGGAATTGGCCGCCTGCGGGCCTGACTGTTGTGCATCGGGTGCTGGCCGTGGATGCATTTGGGCTTGGAGCTGGCGCTGCTTTTCAAGCTGCGGTCCGGCATAAAAAGCTTCCCAGCCGAGGACGACGAGTATCGACAGACAGGTCGCTAGAATGATGTTCTTGGTTTCCTGGTTCATCCCTTGGGTGTCCTGCCTTTTACACTCTTGCGGCCTGCCTCACCCGGGCCACCGGAAACGGGATCGTTGCGGCGATGATCCAGACGGATTGGCGGTGTGGTTTTGCTTGTATCGATCTTGCCGAGCGCACGCATGAGTTCCGCCTGTAAGGACCGGAAGGACATGCTTAGCGCCTCGGGCCTTGCGAGGATTACATAATCATAGCCTGGCCGCGCCGGAAGAGGCCTTAGCAGCCGCAACGCTTCCTTGAGTCGGCGGCGGATCCGGTTGCGGCGGACCGCGTTTCCGGATTGTTTTGTCACGGTGAACCCAAACCGTGGAGGCGCCTCCCCGTGTGGAGGAGCACCCAGCGGATTGTCGATTTGACCCATCGACGCCCCGGCGCCGCAGGCGCTGGGATCGCCCGGAGCGCTCCAGTTCAGCCTCTCCGGTGTTAGAAAGGGGCGCAGCGTGGCTTGCAAAGTCAATCCGCGCGCGTGAAAGCGCTTTCCCTTCGCCGCGCGCAGGAAATCAGCCCTTCGTCTTAGCCGTCCCGGCACCGCCACGGCGTTTCCATGCGGCTGGTCCAAGGCATTCCCCCCAACTCAATTGGCAGCTGGCCCAAAAATTGGGCGCCGCGCTTGGCATGAGGCTTTCGCATGGAACTCAATCCCGCCGAATTGATCGATCGCCAATTTTTCTGCGCCAAGTCATTGTTTATGCGTAAGTCTTTGTTTCTGCGCCATGCCGTTTGTACGCCACGCTATTCGGGCAATGCCTGCTCGGTCAGGCGGCCGAGGAACGCCTCGCCCCCGTGCCCCGCGATACACCACGATCGCCGCCCTGCGAAACGGCAGTGCGAGGCGCCGCCAAGACAATGCTATCTTGAGACGCTCGTATGTTTCGATGTTTCATCGGAACACCGGAAAGCAACATCGAAAATTTTTGTTGCGCCGTCGAAGGAGTCACGCAGAGAGCCGTTTGCGGCCGCGGGCGCGCCGCGTCGCGATAACCTTGCGGCCTCCCACGGTGGACATCCGGGCACGAAACCCATGCCGGCGCTTACGCACAAGCTTGCTTGGTTGGTAGGTCCGCTTCACCGTGCCGCTCCAATAATGGTCCCAATAACGCAATAAAATCTGTTCCGGCAAGACTCATAACTTTAAGTCGAGGCCGGCACAAGCGCCAATGCCGCCAAATGAAAGCGGCGCAGCAACCTCTTCCCTTCCCGCTGGAACGAGGAAGAGATACACCGATGCTGCAATTTCGCTCCTTATAAAGGTAACCCGCAAACCAAGTCAATTCGGTGAAACGGCTTGTTGGAAATCATAC
Organism: uncultured Methylocapsa sp.; assembly: GCA_964440215.1. GTDB lineage: Bacteria > Pseudomonadota > Alphaproteobacteria > Rhizobiales > Beijerinckiaceae > Methylocapsa. The sequence goes on along the minus strand of CAYTRB010000002.1, from coordinate 28,098 downwards.
GCCCAGAGGACCAACAGGCGAAACCCATCCCTTGGCCCGCAGCGTGCTAGATTGGGATCATGCACTCATGGAGCATCGGTGAGCCGGGATCTGCGCATTGCCGTCATCGACAAGAATCCGTTGCGCGCGGCGATTCTCGAAGATGGCTTGCGCGCGGCCGGGCACCTGAATGTCGTGCACATCGACGACACCGCGGACCTGCTTGACCGTATCCACGCCATTGATCCCGATGTCATCCTGATCGATCTCGAAAGCCCAAGCCGCGATATTCTCGAACATATGTTCAAAGTGAGCCGTTCGGTGGCGCGGCCGATCGCCATGTTCGTCGACCGGTCGGATGCCGCGATGATCGACGCTGCGATCGATGCCGGTATCTCGGCCTATATCGTCGATGGTCTCCGCAAGGACCGGGTGAAGCCCATTCTCGACATCACGATCAGCCGTTTCAATGCCTTCGCCAAGCTCAAGAAGGAGCTTCAGTCGGCGAAGTCGCAGCTCGAGGATCGCAAAATGATCGACCGCGCCAAACTGTTGGTTATGCGCGCCAAATCCATTCCGGAAGATCAGGCCTATGCCCTTATGCGCCAGGTGGCGATGAACGAAAACAAGAAGATTGCCGAGGTTGCCCGTTCCATCATTACCGCCGCGGAGCTGTTGCGATGACGAAAAGGCTGCGGATCGGCTATGTGCCACTGACCGATGCGGCCCTGCTCCATGTGGCGAAAGCCCAGAATTTCGCCGCCGCGCGGGGTATCGAGATGGAACTTGTGGCTGATGTGTCCTGGGCCAATATCCGCGACAAGCTCGTAGCCGGCTATTTCGATGCGGCACATATGCTGGCGCCAGCCGCCATCGCGGTCTCGCTAGGCATCGGACACATTAAGGCGCCGCTTCTGGCGCCGGTGGCCCTCGGGCTTAACGGCAACGCCATCACAGTCTCGAACACATTGTTCGAAGCCCTGCTGCAAGAGGCGCAAGGCGACATGGCCAACCCGCGGGTCACCGCCAAGGCGCTTGCAAAGGTCGTGGCGAAGCGCCGCCAAAGCGGCGAACCCCAGCTGACATTGGGCCATGTCTTTCCCTTTTCCAGCCATCATTACCAATTGCGCTTATGGCTGCGGGCGGGATGCATCGATCCCGATGAGGATGTCAGACTAACCGTCGTGCCGCCCCCGTTCATGGTCGAGACGTTGCGCAAGGGCCAAGTGGATGGTTTCTGCGTCGGCGCGCCGTGGAACTCACTCGCGGTCGCGGCCGGCACCGGGGCCATCCTTCATCAAGGAACGGACATCGTCCGCGACTGCCCGGAAAAGGTGCTGGCCGTCCGGGCCGCATGGGCGCTTTCGCATGAACGAGAGATAAGCGCCCTCGCGGAAGCCGTCGCCGACGCATCGCGTTGGGCAGCCGTGCCCGGCAACCGGAGCGCCCTCGTGACGCTGCTCGCAAATACGGCTGAGCATGCGGTGAGCACGGCCACGATCGATAGCATTCTCGACACTCCAGGCTCCCCCTCAGGCACCGCCCTCGCGGCCACCGGACTGCGGCTTGACGAGGAGGCGATCAAGGCCGACCCAGCCCAGGCGCTTTGGCTCTTTGCCCAGATGGTAGCCGCCGGTCAAACCGACTATTCGGATGCTCTTGCCGAAGCAGCGGCGGCCGTTTACGCGCCAGCTCTCGGGCCGCCAATTCCGCATACCACCGCCACGCCCGCCGTATTCGACGGACCCGCCTTTTCGCCAAACGACATTCCCTCTTACCTTGCGGCCCTCGAAAACAGGCGCACGAGAGCCGGATGAGGAAAAGTGGATACCCCAGTGTTCCGCCCGGATCCCGCTCTAAACGGTAAGACCCGATCATGTTGATGACCTCTGATGGGTGCAATCCAAAGTCATCAACATGATCGAGCGCATCATTCGTGCGCTGCACAATAAG
>CAYTRB010000002.1:0-26066 GCA_964440215.1 uncultured Methylocapsa sp. | reverse complement strand
GCAATCCAAAGTCATCAACATGATCGAGCGCATCATTCGTGCGCTGCACAATAAGTGAGCGGTACGGGCAGCATTTTGGCAGATCGTGCGGCAATCATTTCCTAAACGGCGTGCCGACGGGGATGTCTTTGGCTGTCCGCAAGGGGAGAAACACCACGCGCCGGACTTGGCACATCGTTTGCGAATAAGACATACGGACCGGCTCCCTACGGTCCATATCCGGGTCCAACGATGGGCTTGGACATACAGCAACGCCGCTGACTGGCCATCACTTTTGTGTGGAGGCCCGCCAGCGGCTTTTTTTTCGGGATGGAGCTTACGGATGATCGCAAAGACCCCGGCCGGCGCGGCCGCACTCGCACGACGCTCGCATAACGGTTCGACTTGGATCTCGGATTGGAACCCCGAAGACGAGAAATTCTGGGAATCCAAGGGCAAGTTCATCGCCCGGCGTAATCTGATCTGGTCCATCGTCGCCGAACACATCGGCTTTTCGATCTGGCTGATCTGGAGCATCGTGGCGACCAAGCTGCCGCAAGCCGGCTTTCTCTACACGACGGACCAGCTATTTCAGCTCGTCGCTTTGCCTGGACTCGTCGGCTCGCTGATGCGGTTTCCGTACACCTTTGCCGTGCCCAAGTTCGGCGGACGAAATTGGACCATGGTGAGCGCGGCGCTGCTGTTCATCCCGACGATCGCGCTCGCGTATTTCGTCGCCCGGCCGGACACACCGTTCTGGCTGATGTTGATCGTGGCCGCGACGGCCGGCCTCGGTGGCGGCAATTTCGCCTCCAGCATGGCTAACATTTCCTTCTTCTTCCCGAACCGCGTGAAGGGCTGGGCGCTTGGCCTTAACGCGGCTGGCGGAAACATTGGCGTCAGTAGCCTGCAATTCCTGACGCCGATCCTGATCGGGTTTGGATGGGTAAACCTCTATAGGGCTTCGCCGCAGGGTTCGGCGGGAATGTTCCTGCAGAACGCGGGGCTTATGTGGCTGCCGCTGATCGCCCTCGCCGTATTCGGCGCTTACCGCTACATGAACAATCTGACCTCCGCACGATCGGCCCTCAAGGATCAGCTGATCATCCTCAAGAGCAAGCATACTTGGGTGATATCCTGGCTCTATATCGGGACGTTCGGCTCCTTTATCGGCTATTCAGCCGCCTTCCCGCTGCTGCTCAAGACGCAGTTCCCGGCGATTACAGTAGGTGTCGCGTTCCTGGGACCGCTGGTCGGATCCATCGCGCGTCCGCTCGGCGGCCTGCTCGCCGATAAGGTGGGCGGCGCGCGCGTGACCTTCTGGAACTTCATCGCCATGGGCGCCGCGACCATCGGCGTCATGCATTGTGTCGAGATCAAAAGCTTCGCCGGCTTCCTCGTCATGTTCCTTGTCCTCTTCGTCACGACTGGCATCGGCAACGGCTCGACCTTTCGCATGATCCCCTCGATATTCCGCGCCGAGAAACTCCGGGAGGCAAGGGGCTTGGGCGACGCGGCCCGGGCGCTGGCCCTCAAGGCGGCCGGTATCGAGAGTGCCGCCGTGCTCGGGTTCACATCGGCGATCGGCGCCTGCGGCGGATATTTGATCCCGCGCAGCTTCGGCGCCTCGATCGCCGCCACCGGCGGCCCTAACTTGGCGTTGGAAGTCTTCTTGGCGTTCTACTTCTCCTGCGTGGCGCTCACCTGGTGGCACTACATGCGGAAGAGCTTTCTCGTGCAGCGCGCCCCGAGTCTCGCCGAAGCGCGCGTGTAGGGTCGAGAGGCTGACGGCGTGGCTGGCGATAGGGATGCTCGTCACCCACGGTATGGAGCCAAATTTAAGGACGGTTCCCTGACGTGTTCCCATCTTATAATCGAACGTATGGCGAAATGTTTTTCGCGTAGTGGAGGCGCCGTGCATGAGTGAACCCCTCGCCGTTATTGGCAATGGAATGGCCGCGACGCGATTTGTCGATGAACTGATGCAGCGCGCGCTCGGCCGCTACAGCGTGATTGTGATCGGCGCCGAGCCGCAGCTCTCCTACAACCGCGTCCTCTTGTCGTCGCTGCTCGCGAATGAAGTCGACGAGGCCGCGATCGAATTGAAACCACGCCGATGGTGGCACAGGCACGGCGTGACGACACTCGACGGGCAGACCGTCGCAGCGATCGATCGCCAGGCCCGCGTGGTGACGCTCGCAAACGGCCAGTATTTTTCATTTTCCAAGCTCGTGCTCGCTACCGGCTCGCGGCCGGTCAGGCTGCCGAAGCCCGGCATGAAGCTTCAAAACGTCCTCACCTTTCGCGATCTCGCCGATGTCGGTGCGATGCGCGCCCTGATGCGCAAGGACGCAAGCGCAGTCGTGATCGGCGGCGGCTTGCTCGGCATCGAGGCAGCCTATGGTCTTGCCAAGGCGGGCGTGAAAGTGACCCTCGTCCATTTGATGGACCGCTTGATGGACCGTCAGCTCGATCCTCGCGCGGCGCTCCTTTTAAAGCGAGCGATCGAGGCTAAAGGCATAGAGGTGCTGCTCGGGGCCGACACAAAACAGGTTTTGGGAGAAGATCGCGCGACAGCCCTCGAGCTTTCTTGCGGGCACGTCATACCCGCCGATTTCGTGGTCTGCGCCGTTGGGATAAGGCCGAACACACAACTTGCCCATGACGCCGGACTCGCGGTCAATGGCGGCATCATGGTCGATGATGGGCTCACCACTAGCGACCCGAATATTTTTGCCATCGGCGAATGCGCGGAACATAACGGCCGCGTCTACGGCCTTGTCGAACCGGCAAATGAACAGGCCAAAGTTTTGGCCCGCCGTCTTGCCGGTGACCGGAGCGCGGTCTACCTTGGGTCGGCGCTAGCCACCAATTTGAAAGTCTCCGGCGTGAATGTGTTTTCGGCGGGCGATTTCATGGATACCCCTTCGAGCGAGGTCATCACTTTCGAGGATGAAGATGCCAGAGTCTATAAAAAGTTTATCATCGAACAGCAGAAGCTTAGAGGTGCGGTGTTATTAGGTGACACGGCGGATGGTCTTTGGTACCTTGACCTCATTCGCTCCGGCGCCGATGTTTCCCATTTGCGAGATATACTCGCCTTTGGACCGGCGCTTGCTCTTCCGCAAGCCGCTTGAGGCTTTCAGATGTCAAGCGATTTCACCCCCGAGCAGAAGCGCTATCTTGAAGGTTTTGTTACCGGTGTTCAAGCACGCGGCGGCAACGGTCTATTGCCTGCTTCCCCCATTGCCCCCGCGCCCGCGGAGGCAAAACCAGCCGGCCCCGACGCACCGCATCTCATCGCGCAGGATGATACGGTCAAGGCTGGGAAAAAACTCGCGGATCAGGAAAAATGGAAACGCGAGGAGCATCCCTTCGATGCCTATCACAAGCTGGGCGGCCAAGCGGCGCGCAATGAGCCTCCGAAGCCGGCCGATAATTTCCGCTGGCGCTATTATGGTCTCTTCTATGTCGCGCCGGCGCAAGACAGTTACATGTGCCGTTTGCGCATTCCCAATGGCATTCTTTCCTATTCGCAATTTGCAGGCGTCGCCGGTCTCGCTGAGAAGTTTGGCGGCGGCTTTGCTCATGTGACGACGCGCGCCAATCTGCAATTCCGCGAAGTCGCGCCGAGGAACGCGATCCATGTTGTCGAGGGTGTGCAGGATTTGGGCCTGACAACACGCGGGTCGGGCGCCGACAACATCCGCAATGTGACCGGGGACGCCACGGCGGGCATAGGTCCGAATGAGCTCATCGACACAAGGCCCTACGCGCGTGCGTGGCACTTTCACATTCTGAATCAACGCACGCTTTATGGTCTCCCACGCAAATTCAATGTCGCCTTTGACGGCGGCGGCGCCATTCCGACGCTTGAGGACACCAATGATATCGGATTCCAGGCGGTGGAGATCGAAGATGGCGCGGGCGTCGCGACCGGCGTCTGGTTCAAGCTCATTGTCGGCGGCATTACCGGTCACCGCGATCTCGCGCGCGAGACCGGCGTTGTCGTTATGCCAGGCGAAACCACCGAGGTCGCCGACGCGATCGTGCGTGTCTTCATCGCCGAGGGCGATCGCACCAATCGCACCAAGGCTCGGCTAAAATATGTGCTCGACCGTTACGCAGCCGAGGCTGGCGGGCTCAATGGATTTCTCGCCAAGGTGGAGCACCATCTCGGACGCCCTCTCACAAGGGTGGATACAAAATATATCCACCCGCGCCCGGCGCAGGACCGGCAGGCGCATGTCGGTGCGCATCCCCAAAAACAGCCGGGTTTGTTTTATCTTGGGGTTGTGCTTCCTGTCGGCAAGATGGACTGCCCGCAAATGCGGGCGCTCGCGGAAGCCGCGCGCGAGTTCGGGGACGGTGATCTTCGACTCACCGTCTGGCAGAATCTTTTGATCTCCGGGATCCCTGAGGCGCGTCTCGATGCGGCCAAGGCAGCGGTGGAAAAGGCTGGCTTCGACTGGCGGGCCTCCTCGATCCGGGCCGGGCTCGTCGCCTGCACCGGTTCGCGCGGGTGCAAATTTTCAGCCGCCGACACCAAGACGCACGCCGAGGAGATTGCGGCGTGGTGCGAGGCGCGGCTGACACTCGATCAGCCGGTCAATATCCATTTGACCGGCTGCCATCATTCCTGTGCCCAACATTATATCGGCGACATCGGCCTTATCGCGGCTCGGGTGAGCATCAATGAGGAAGACGATACGGTGGACGGCTATCACATCGTAGCGGGAGGCGGCTTTGGCGCCACCGGCGCGATTGGCCGCGAAATTTTGCGCGACGTGAAAGCGCAAGACGCGCCAGCCAGGGTCGAAAGTTTGCTCAACGCCTATCTTGCCCATCGCATGGGCCCCACCGAGAGTTTTCAAGAATTTTCCGCGCGCCATGAAGTTGGCGCGCTCAAAGCTTTCGCCGAGGGATAAAACGCATGAACGCCGTCTCCAGGCCGCCGCAGGCCGTGCCTATGATTCCAGAAAGCGCGCCTTTCACGCCGGAACAGCGCGCCTGGTTGAATGGTTTTTTCGCGGGCCTTTTGTCGACTGGTCCACAAGACGGCACAGCCCTCCCCGCGCAGGAAAGCGCGGCACTTGCCGCTTTTGCCCCGGGAACAGCGCCGCAAGCAGCGGAAGACGACGGCGCCCCCTGGCACGATCAAACCTTGCCGCTCGGCGAGCGGATGAAGCTCGCCGAACATCGCCCGCTGCCGCGCCGTATGATGGCCGCGATGGCGCAGCAGGACTGCGGTCAATGCGGCTATAATTGCGAAGACTATGCCAATGCAATCGTGTCTCAAGCGGAAAACCGGCTGAACCTCTGCGTGCCCGGCGCCAAGGAAACCGCCCGCATGCTGAAAACGCTTATCGTAGAGATGGGCGGCGGCGCGACGGACCCGGACGAAGCCAAGGCGAAAGCCGAAGCCAAGGCCGAAGTGCTAGCCCGCGACGCCGATGTTCGGCCGGGACGTTCGCGAAACGCACCCGCCGAGGCCGTCTTCGTTGCCCGCAAAAGGCTGAACCGCGAAGGCTCCGAAAAGGCCACCTATCACGTCGAATTCGATATTTCCGCGGCCGGCCTCGATTACGAACCGGGCGACAGTGTCGGTATCTTTCCTATGAATGACGAAGCGCTCGTCGGCCGTGTTATTTCGGCAATCGGCGCGCCGCAGAATTTTCCTATCGCCGGAAAAACCCTGGGCCAGGTGCTCCGCGAGGATATGTCGCTCGGGACGGCACCCGATACGCTCTTCGAACTTATTTCCTACATCACCGGCGGCGTGGCACGGGCAAAGGCGAAAGCCTTGGCGAAGGGAGAAGATCCGGATGGCGACGCCGCGACTCTCGACGTGCTGGCGGCAATAGAGAAATTCGCGAGAGTGCGGCCCGATCCCGAGGCCTTCGTCGAGGCCCTGGAGCCGCTGCAACCAAGGCTCTATTCGATTGCATCTTCACACAGGGCCAGGCCTGGGCGAGTCTCTCTCACAGTCGATCATGTGCGCTATAAGATAGACGGGCGTGAACGGCTTGGCGTTGCCTCGACTTTCGCTGGCGCGGTCTTGCGGCCGGGTGACCGAGTCAAGGCTTACATCCAGCCCGCCCATGCCTTCGCCCTGCCGGCTAACGGCGACACGCCGATTATCATGGTTGGGCCGGGAACTGGCGTTGCGCCATTTCGTGCGTTTCTTCAGGAGCGCATGGCCATCAAGGCCACCGGTCCTGCCTGGCTGTTTTTCGGTCATCAGCGGCGTGACACGGATTTTTTCTACGAAGACGAACTGTCCGGTTTCCAGGCAGCAGGCACGCTTACGAAGCTCTCTCTCGCCTGGTCGCGCGATGGCGAAAAGAAGGTTTATGTGCAGGACAAAATGCGCGAGGAAGCCGCCGAACTTTGGTCTTGGCTCGGCAAAGGCGCCCATTTCTATGTCTGCGGTGACGCCAAGCGCATGGCTGCGGACGTCGATGCCGCGCTCGTCCAAATCTGCGCGGATCACGGAAAGCTGGACCCGGGCGCCGCCAAGGCTTTCGTGAAAGAACTCCGCGTGCAGAACCGGTATCAGGCGGACGTCTACTGATGAACGCCCACTCCCAGGTGCCGGCTGTTCACACAACATGCCCCTATTGCGGGGTCGGCTGCGGCGTCGCCGTAACGCCCGATGGAGCGGGCGGAGCCGCCGTCACCGGCGATACAAACCACCCCGCCAATCTTGGCCGTCTCTGTTCCAAGGGCTCCGCGCTCGGCGAGACCTTGGGGTTAGAAACACGGCTCCTCTATCCGATGGTGGACGGCGCGCGGGCGACGTGGGATGTGGCTCTCCAACGCATCGCCGGAGGATTGCGGCAAACCATCGAAAGATATGGGCCGGAGGCCGTCGCCTTCTACCTTTCCGGCCAATTGCTCACCGAAGATTATTACATCGCCAACAAGCTGATGAAAGGCTTTATCGGCTCCGCCAATGTCGACACCAACTCACGCCTCTGCATGTCATCCTCAGTCGCTGGACACAAGCGGGCTTTTGGCTCGGACACGGTGCCTGGCTGCTATGAGGACCTCGATGAGGCGGACCTTCTGGTGCTTGTGGGATCGAACGCGGCATGGTGCCACCCGGTGCTCTACCGGCGTATGGTGCAGGCGCGGGAACAGCGCGGCACGCGTATCGTCACGCTCGATGTCCGCGGCACGGCGACGACCGAGGGTGCCGATCTCGCGCTGACCATCGCGCCCGGCATGGATGCCGTGCTGTTCTCCGGACTTCTTGTTCATCTGGCCGATGGCAATTTCATCGACCGCGCCTTTACTGTAGCGCATACCGAGGGCTTGGACACAGCAGTTGCCGAGGCACGCCGCGTTGCGCCGGACATCGCTACGGCCGCCGGGAAATGCGGCGTTGCAAAAGCGGACATCGCGGCTTTTTTTGATCTCTGGGCATCAACACAGCGCGTCGTCACTCTCTACAGCCAGGGGGTGAACCAATCCTGGCAAGGGACCGACAAGGTCAACGCCATCCTCAATTGCCATCTTGCCACGGGGCGCATTGGGCTGCCGGGCATGGGGCCATTGTCCCTGACCGGACAGCCGAATGCCATGGGCGGCCGCGAAGCCGGCGGCCTCGCCAATCAGCTTGCCGCGCACATGGGATTTTCGGCCGCCGAGATCGACCGCGTTGGCCGTTTTTGGAGTGCTCCACGCATGGCCCGGCGCGAGGGTCTGAAGGCCGTCGCGATGATGGAGGCTGTCGCGCGGGGCGGCATTAAGGCCTTGTGGATCATAGGCACCAATCCGGCGGTGAGCCTGCCGCGTGCCGATCTTGTCCGGGCGGCGCTGCGCAAGCTCGACCTCCTTGTCATCTCGGACAATGTATGCGCGACCGATACGATCGATGCTGGCCCGCATGTGCTCTTGCCCGCCGCCGCCTGGGGAGAAAAGGACGGGACGGTGACCAATTCCGAACGGCGCATCTCCCGCCAGCGCGCCTTCGCTCCGGCCGCCGGCGAGGCGAAGCCCGATTGGTGGGCCGTTTCGGAAGTCGGAAAGCGGATCGGTTTTGGTGCCGCGTTCGCTTATCACGGTCCCGCCGCGATCTTCCGCGAACATGCCGCGCTCTCGGCCTTCGAAAACAATGGAACGCGCGACTTCGATCTTGGCGGCCTCACGGAAATTAGCGACGTCGATTACGATGAGCTCACACCAGTGCAATGGCCGGTGCCCGCGGGTTCGTCTGGCGGAACAAAGCGAATCTTCGCGGATGGACGCTTCTTCACGGCATCGGGCCGGGCGCGCTTCATCGCCATCCCCGAGCCGGTCCTCGCCGAAGCCACGGATGCGAACTTTCCTTTCCTGTTGAACACCGGGCGGGTGCGCGACCAATGGCACACGATGAGCCGGACCGGCCTCTCGCCAAAACTCGCCAGCCATAGGCCCGATCCCTTTGTCGAGGTTAACCCGGACGATGCAGTGAAGCTCGGCCTTACGGAAGATGGTTTCGCCCGCGTGAGCACGGCGCATGGGAGCGCCGTGCTGCGGGTCACCATAACCGCCGCCCAAGTCCAGGGCCGGATCTTCGTCCCGATCCACTGGAACGACGCGACGGCCGCGCGGGCGCGCGCGGGCGCACTTGTCCATCCCTTTACCGACCCGCATTCGGGACAGCCGGATTCCAAGGCCATTCCGGCGGCGCTGGCGCCCGTTTCTTTCGCGGCGCATGGTTTTGTTCTCGCCCGCACGCGCACGCGGCTTGCGGGGGATACGGTCTATGCTTGGAACGCGATCGAGGGCGGCTATGCGGCACGGTTTGCCACCAACGAGCCTTTCACCGCCCTCTTCGAAACCCTTGCCGCCCAGTCACGCGGCGCCGGACAGGCGGCCTACAAGGATCCCGCGAAAGGGACTTTTCGCGCGGCGCTCATAAAGCGCGAGCGACTCGACGCCGTTCTGTTTTTTGGGCATGAGGGAGATGTGCCGCCGTGGACAGGACTTGCCGAGGCGTGGCAGTTGGAACGGCTCGATGCTTCCGCGCGCCGCTTTTTCCTGGCGGGCAGAACCGCATCCGCGAACTTCGATTCTAGCCCCACGATATGCGCGTGCTTTGGTGTGAAATCGCGGGCTATCGAGCAGGCGATCGCCGCTGGCGCCTGTTCCACGGAAGCGGTCGGCGTGCAGCTCAAGGCCGGCACCAATTGCGGATCGTGCCTCCCCGAGCTGCGGCGAATGATCGCGAAGTCCGCCGCGCGGGCACAAGCAAAGGCTGACGCGTAGCTGTCCGCTTGAGCGATTCATTTTGACGTGATCCTGGCCGTAGGCAGTGATTTCACGAATGCTATGAGCCGCCACGCTCCCGGCAAGGCAAACGCATGAACATGATCAAGCCATCCGTAAACATACGTAGGGGAATACGCTTAGGGGATCGACCCAAATAGCCGTTTCGATCGATTGGTGGCACCCATTTGGTTGCAATAGGAGACACCAATGTACGTTCAGCCGATCGAGACAACGACAAAACAACCAATTGCCGATTGGCGGGACTTTACGCCATGCGCTGCTCCACTTTTTGCCTGCGCGCCGGAGGTCGTTGGGACAAGCTTCAATTATGTCCGCGACGAAGAAATCTTCGGCGAGGGAGAAGACACTCAATTCATCTACAAAATTATTTCTGGAGCGGTGCGTACCTCCAAAATGATGCGGGACGGCCGCCGGCAGATTGGACGATTCTATCTTCCGGGTGAGTTTTTCGGACTCGAACTCGGCAAGCTGCATCATTTGACGGCTGAGGCGGTCGCCGATAGCAAGATTCTTCTTTTCAAGCGCCGTCAGATCGAGGCCATGGCTCAGCGCAACATGGATGCCGCGCGCGAAATGTGGCTCATGACAGCCGATCATTTGCGCCATGCCGAAGAGCATTTGCTGCTTCTCGGGCGCAAGACCGCGCTGGAGCGGCTAGCAGCCTTCCTGATCGAGATGGATGCGAGTCATGGGAAGAGCGGCTTGTTCGAGCTGCCGATGTCCCGCCGTGATATCGCGGATTACCTTGGCCTTACCTTGGAGACCGTCTCGCGTGGCTTCTCCGAGCTTCAAAAACAGCACGCTCTTGAGCTTGACGGGGCGCGTCATGTCGTTTTGCGTAACCGCGCCTTTCTTGGTGCGATGGGCGCCTAGAGTGTTTAGAGTGTATTGACACCGGCCACGCACCTAATCCGCCATTTTGAAGCGTAGCTTGTGGCGGGTGGGTTGCGAGGAAACCTGGACAATTGTCCAGGTCTGAGGCAAAGGCCGGACTAATATGACCGGAGTTCCATTAATCGAGCCACAAAGTCCGTCCGCGCAAACCACGAAGCAGGAGCGGCGTGAGGAGGATTCCACCCCTGCCACGACAACAGCGCTTGTGCCTGTCCGCGAAACTCCACCCCTAGTCGTTGCCGACAAGGCTATCCTCCGCAAATCCAAGCGAAGAATTGCCTTTCGTATTTTGCTTTTCCTGGCTCTCGCCGGTGCCGCCGCCGGCGGCGGCTTCTATTGGTGGCGTTCTCATCTCTCCCCGGTTCCGGCCGGCATTGTCTGGAGCAATGGGCGCACCGACGCCGAGGAAATCGACATCGACACGAAATTTCCGGGCCGCGTCCTCAAACTTCTCGTCGAGGAAGGCGATATGGTGAAGGCTGGGCAAGTCATTGCCATCATGGACACCCGCGATCTCGACGCCCAGCTTAAAAGAGACGAAGCGCTGGTGCGTCAGAATGAACATGCGATCCTGGAAGCGCAGGCGAATGTGGCACAGCTGCAAACCCAGCTGATCTTGGCGCAACAGGAGCTCAATCGGACAAGCACCTTATTGCAGAGGGGCTACGCCACGCGGGAACTCTATGATCAGCGCCGGCAGACGCTCGATGGAACCAGTCAAACCTTGAACGCAGCAAAAGCCCATGTCGAGGAAGCCATCCATTCCTACAATGCGGCGGAGCACAACGCCGAGTTCGATAAAGTCAATATTGCCGACAACACGCTCGTCGCGCCCCGCGCCGGACGCCTTCAATATCGCATAGCCGAACCGGGCGAGGTGCTCCCGGCGGGCGGCAAGGTTTTCACCATGCTCGACATTTCGGATGTCTACATGGACATTTATTTGCCGACGCTCGAAGCGGGCCGCGTCAAGATCGGTAATGACGCCCGTATCCTGCTCGATGCCTATCCAGACCATCCTATAAGGTCCTCGGTCACGTTTCTGGCGACGCAGGCACAGTTCACGCCGAAGGCCGTGGAGACCAAAAGCGAACGTGACAAGCTGATGTTCCGCGTCAAGGTGCGGATCGATCCCGACCTCTTGCTCAAATATGCCGAGTCCCTCCGGACCGGACTCCCCGGGAATACCTATGTCCGCGTCGATCCAAAGGTCGAATGGCCCGCGTGGCTCCTGGGCCGGCCCGGCCCATGAGCCCGGACGACCCTTTTGTGGCGAGGGTGCACGAGGTCGGCCTTTGCTATGGGAGACAAATCGCGCTCGACAGGGTCACTCTCGCCATTCCAGCCGGCAAAAGAATAGCTGTGATCGGCCCGGACGGCGTCGGTAAATCCTCTCTTTTGAGCCTGATCGCGGGCAGCCGGCGGACCCAGACCGGCACGGTCCAAGTGCTTGGCGGCGATATGGGAGATCGCCGCCATCGGGCGGCCGCCTGCTTCAAGATCGCCTATATGCCGCAAGGTCTCGGCAAGAACCTTTATCCAGACTTGAGTGTCGCCGAGAATATCGACTTTTTCGCCCGGCTCTTCGGCCAGGCAAAAGGGGAGCGCGAGCGCCGCATCGATGAATTGACGAAGAGCACGGGTCTGGAGCCGTTCAAGGACCGGCAGGCTCGGAAACTTTCCGGTGGCATGCGGCAAAAGCTCGGGCTTTGTTGCGCCCTCATCCATGATCCTGCCCTTCTCATCCTCGACGAGCCGACGACCGGTGTCGATCCTTTGTCGCGCCGGCAATTCTGGGAATTGACCGAACGGATCCGGCTGCGGCACCCAGGCATGAGTCTCTTGGCCGCGACCGCCTATATGGAGGAGGCCGAGCGCTTCGATTGGCTTGTTGCGATGGATGAAGGCAAAATCCTTAGCGTCGGCACGCCGCAAGACCTCAAAGCGAAGGCCGGCGCTTCGAATCTCGAAGAGGCATTCATCGCCATGCTTCCTCCCGAACGCCGCCGCGGCCGCTCGTCCCTCGTCATACCGCCGCGTCCGCCTTCCGATGAAGCACCGGTCATCGTCGCCCGCGATCTCACCTGCCGCTTCGGCGACTTCACAGCCGTCGATAATGTCAATTTCAGCATCGAGCGCGGCGAGATCTTTGGCTTTCTTGGCTCGAATGGCTGCGGCAAGACGACGACGATGAAGATGCTCACCGGATTGTTGCCGGCAAGCTCCGGAAGCGCGCTGCTTTTCGGTCAAGCCATCGAGGCGGGCGGGATGAACGCCCGCGCCCGCGTCGGCTATATGTCACAGTCGTTCTCGCTCTATACCGAACTCACGGTCCGGCAGAACCTCGCGCTTCACGCACGCTTATTCCATCTGCCGCCTGCTTTAGCCAAGGCGCGGATAGGCACGCTCATAGAACAATTCGGTCTCACGGATTATCTCGATCAGGGCACTTTGGATCTGCCCTTAGGGATCCGTCAGCGTCTGTCGCTTGCGGTCGCGATCGTTCACAAGCCGGAAATGCTGATTCTCGATGAGCCGACCTCGGGTGTGGATCCGATGGCGCGCGATCGATTCTGGGCGCTTTTGATCGATCTGTCGCGCAATCAGGGCGTGACCATCTTCATCTCAACTCATTTCATGAACGAGGCGGCGCGCTGCGACCGGATCGCGCTCATGGATGTAGGCCGCGTTCTGGCGATCGGCACACCGGCGGCGCTGACCAAGGCGCGAAATTCCACAAATCTCGAAGATGCCTTCATTTCCTATTTGGAAGAAGCAATTCATAGGCGCCGCACGTCCGGCGAGGAGACCGCCGATCAAGCGGCGAAGACCCTTCCCCCTCAAGAAATAGCCGCGGAGCAGCCAGCAAAATCAAATCCCTGGTTTAGCCCCCGCCGCATGTTCGCCTATACGATCCGCGAAGCACTCGAACTTTTGCGTGATCCGATCCGTTTGGGTTTTGCGCTGATCGGCACGGCGTTCCTGATGGTGGTCATGGGGGCCGGCATTTCGACGGATGTCGACAATCTCACCTTCGCCGTGCTCGACCACGACCAGACGCCGGAAAGCCGCGCCTATCTGGAGGAGCTTCGAGGTTCGCGCTATTTCGTCGAAAAAACTCCGATCAAAGACTATGGCGAACTCGAACGGCGTCTCCAGAGTGCGGATATAAGGGCTGCCATCGAGATCCCTCCGGATTTCGGGCGCGACATCAAGAAAGGCGTTCCTGTCACGGTTGGCGCGTGGCTCGATGGCGCGATGCCGTTTCGGGCCGAAACCATCCGTGGCTATTTGCAGGCGTTGCACCAGCAATATCTCACCGATCTCGCGACGAAGGAAGGCCTCTCGGCAAGCCAAGCCCTGCCCGCCTCGATCGAGACAAGATGGGTCTACAATCAGGACTTTTACAGCGTGTATGCGATGGTGCCGGGCACGATTGCGTTTCTACTCATTTTAATTCCGGCCATTCTCATGGCGCTCGCGATCGTGCGTGAAAAAGAGCTTGGATCGATCACCAATCTTTACGTGACTCCCGTCACGAGGATCGAGTTCCTGATCGGCAAGCAGCTCCCTTATGTCGCCATAGGGATGGTCAATTTCGCGATTCTTTTTCTGATCGCGAGTCTTGTGTTTGCGGTTCCGTTCAAGGGAAGCTTTGCAACGCTTCTCGTTGGCACTCTGCTCTATGTCATCACGACAACCGGCTACGGCATGTTGATATCATCCTTCTCGAGCACCCAGATCGCGGCGCTGTTTGGGACGGCCATCCTCTCCTATCTGCCGGCGTTTCAATTCTCCGGCATGATGACGCCTGTATCCTCGCTTGCAGGAATAGCCGCCTTCATGGGGCGGATATTCCCAATGACCTATTATTTGCCGATCAGCGTCGGCACCTTCACCAAAGGGCTCGGGTTTCAGGATCTCGCCGGAAACTTTTTGGCTCTCATGATCTTCGCCTTGATTCTGACACTGCTCAGTCTCGTCCTTCTGCGCAGCCAAGAAACCTAGAGAAGAGCCAATGCGGTCATTCGCCAATATTTTCTGGCTCGGAACCAAGGAATTGCGCAGTTTCGTGCATGATTACGTCCTGGTCGGATTGGTCATCTGGGCCTTTTCGCTCGCGGTCTATGCGCAAGCGCAAAGCCGTTCGCAAGAACTCCACAATGCGGCGATCGCGATTATCGATGAGGATGATTCTCAGCTTTCGCATTACGTCATCGAAGGCTTTGTGCTGCCCCCCTATTTCAATCCTCCGCAGGTGATCGCCTTGCGCGATGTCAATCGCTTGATGGACAATGGACGCTACACTTTCATTCTGGACATTCCGCTGCATTTCGAGCGGGATGTTCTGGCTGGGCGGCAACCGGCCATACAAGTCAATGTCGATGCGACAGCGATGGTCCAGGCCGGGCTCGGCGCCAGCTATATCCAGCAAATTCTCATGACTCAGATCAGCGATTTCCTCGCCAGGTCCGAAAGAGCACCGCCATCACCAGTCAACCTCGCGATTCGCATCGCGTTCAATCCCAATGACACAACCTCCTGGTTCACGAGCGTCATGGGCATCGTCAACAATGTCACGATGCTGGCGATCATTCTATCGGGCGCAGCCATTGTCCGTGAGCGGGAGCATGGAACCTTGGATCATTTGCTCGTGATGCCGGTGACGCCTTTCGAAATTGCCATGTCGAAGGTCTGGGCAAATGGATTCGTGATCACACTCGCGGTCGGCCTTTCGCTCAGTATCATTGTGCGCGCGCTCTTGGGAATTCCGGTCGCGGGATCCGTTGCTTTGTTTTTGGCGGGCGTGGTGATTTACCTTTTCTTTGCGACGGCGATCGGCATCTTTCTCGCAACCGTGGCCCGCACGATGCCGCAACTCGGCCTCCTCTATCTCCTCGTGGCAACGCCGATGAACATTCTTTCAGGCAGCAACACGCCACTCGAAAGCATGCCAAGGTTCCTTCAAATCGTCATGCAGATATCGCCTTCGACGCATTTCGTGTCTTTCGCTCAAGCGATTCTTTTCCGTGGCGCCGGACTCGGCGTGGTATGGCCCGAATTCTTGGCCGTCGCGTTAATGGGAATGCTCTTCTTCGGCCTCGCCTGCTTGAGATTTCGCCGCAGCGTGGCGGCGTGAAAGGCGCTTCAAAGAATTATTGTACAGTAAGGACGATCCCCTAACGTTTTTCAAGCGTCTTCAAATAGGCGATCAAATTTATGATTTGATCCGGATCGAAACGAAAGACAGGCATCGACGGGTGTCCGGCCTGAATGCCCTCCCCAAGGGATTCGGCAAGATCTTCCACGTCATAGCGCAGATGCAACTCCCGGAAGGGTGGCGCGGCTTCAAGCGGGCTTGCTCCGGCAAGACCAATCGCATGACATTTCGCGCACCATTCTTGTGCGAGCCTTCGTCCCAAAGCCGGGTCGCCTCCTTCGGCGCAGACGGGCAGAGCAAAGAGGAGCATGAACGTGGCAGCGAAGACACTTCGGTTTGCTAGGAGCATGGCATGTACCGGACTGAATTAAACTATGGAAATCGCCGCTTCTAAACCGGGTCTAGATTAATCATATCCCTAGAAATGCATTCGCCATTGATCGACATCAACGCGGTCAAGGTCTCCGGATAGTTTTATGTGATTGGCATTGGCCTTGAACTTGCCAAAATGACGGAGAGAAAACATGTCCTTTAATCCCCTTGTCCCTGGCCGCAACCGCCAGCTTCGTTCCGATCCTTTCGCCTTGCTGCAAAACGAAATCGATGTGTTGTTTGATGATTTCGGACGCGGCTTTTTCCATGCGCGCTCGGGCGATCTTGTTCCGCGCGTAGATGTATCCGAGACGGATAACGCGCTTGAGGTCACGGCGGAACTTCCGGGCCTCGAACTGAAGGATGTCCAAATCGAGTTCAGCGACGATGTGCTCACGATCAAGGGCGAGAAGAAATCGGAAACTGAGAAGCACGAAAAGAATCGCCGGGTGACTGAACGCCGCTATGGCTCCTTCTTCCGTGCGATCCAGCTTCCCTCGGGAATCGATCCCGCCAAAATCCAAGCCAGCATCGCGAATGGTGTTCTGACCGTCAAGGCGCCGAAGCCGGCGCCCAGCGTGACGAAGAAGATCGAGATTAAACGCGCGGGCTAATCACAAGACTGCATGCATCGCTACCCCGGCGATGCATGGATCTGTCAAAAAACGGCTCTAGCGGGGAAAATATCAGCCTCAACATGCGCCAGCCTTGATCGCGAAGCGGACCAATTCGGATATGCTACCGGCCTGCATCTTCGTCATCAGTTTGGCCCGGTAGACCTCGACCGTGCGCGGACTCAAATCATATTCGCGCGCGATTTCCTTGTTGGTCTGGCCTTCCACAAGACCCTTCAAGACTTGCGCTTCGCGCTCGCTCAACGAGGCCAATCGGGCCATGAGTTCCTCGTGCAGCACGTCTGTTGCCATGGAAGGCGATTCCGGCAAGAGAGCCGAACGCACGACTTTGATGAGCGCGTCCGCATCGAAAGGCTTTTCCACGAAATCCGTCGCGCCAAGTTTCATCGCCTTGACCGCAAGCGGCACATCGCCATGTCCAGTCATGACAATCACAGGAATAGCGTGTCCGGTTTCACGGAGGCGGCGCAAAAGCTCAACGCCATCCAAACCTTCCATGCGGATATCGGTGAGGATGCACCCCTCGGCAAGCGGCGGCGGCTCCGCGAGGAAGGCTTCGGCCGAATCGAACAGACGAACCGACAGCCCCGAGGAAGCCAGCAAAAACGAAAGCGAGTCACGCAAAGCGGAATCATCGTCGATCACATAAACGATAGCATTGGAGCTCACCGCCCTACTCCACATTGACGGATGGAAGGGTGAAACGGAATATGGCTCCGCCAATAGGGTTTGGGTCCACCCAGAGGCATCCGCCATGCGCCTCAATGATCGTTTTGCTAATCGAAAGCCCAATGCCCATTCCAGTTTCCTTGGTCGTCATGAAGGGTTCGAAGAGCTTCGGCAGAAATTCCTCAGATATGCCATGACCCGTGTCCGATACCATGACTTCGACCATGAAGTCTGGCGTGAGCGTTGCCACGACTAAAAGTTCGCGCCGTTCGCTCTCCTGCATGGCTTCGAGGGCATTGCGAAGAAGATTAACGAGCACCTGCTGAATTTGCACCGCATCGACAAGCACATTTGTTACGGTTGGCGCGATTTGAAAGCGCACCATAATGCCGAGCTCGCGCGCGCCAACGAGGGCAAGCGCGCTTGATTCTTCAAGCAGCCGGGCGATCCGCACGATCGTCTTGTCACTTTCCCGGCGGCTGACGAAGTCGCGCAGGCGTCTGATAATATCACCAGCCCGTAGCGCCTGCCCGGACGCCTTGATAAGCGCCTCGCGGATCATCGGCGAACGCGGATCTTGGCTCTCCTGAAGCAGACGCTGCGAGCCCGTGAGATAATTGTTGATCGCCGCGAGGGGCTGGTTCAACTCATGGGCGAGGCTCGAGGCCATCTCACCAAGCGCGCTGAGACGGGAGACGTGAAAAAGATTTGTCTGCAGCTCCTGCAGTTTCGCCTGCGTTTCCTGCCGCTCGGTCAAATCCTGTATGAATCCCGTAAAATGATGATGCTTCGATCCCGTTCTATGCTGGTGGTCCTCGATTCGCATCTCGCCGACGGTAAGATGCATGGGGAACGTCGACCCGTCCTTGCGCTGGCCAGTGACCACCCGGCCAAAACCAATGATATGCCGCTCGCCGGTTCGCCGATAGCGTTCAATATAACTGTCATGCCGGTTGCGGTCAGGCTCGGGCATCAAAATACTGACGTTTTGCCCGATCACCTCATCGGGGCGATAACCAAACAACCGTTCGGCGGCCGCGCTAAAGGATCCTATAATCCCGGCCTCTCCGATAACGATCATCGCATCGGGCACCGTGTCAAGAATCGACTGAAGATGCTGCCGGTGCAAGCGCAATTCATGTTCTGTGCGCTTACGCTCGTCGATATCGAGGACAACGCCGGTCATGCCTTTGGTGGCGGTCTTCTGGTTAGCGGAAACCGAACCTTTGGCCAGCAGCCATTGTTCCTGGCCACCGGCGCGAACAACACGCATCTCGACGTTGAGATGGCCCGCCGTCTTCGCGGCGGAAAATGCCGCGCGAATAATTTCGCGATCATCGGGATGAAGGAGGAAAATGAAAGCTTTGGAACTCAGTGTCTCGCCTGGAGACGCGCCGAGCAGGCGGGCACAGATTTCCGAACAGTGGATCACATCACGCTCGAAATCCCATTCCCATGTCCCAATCCCTGCCGCTTCGATCGCAAACCGCATAGGGCCGGTTTCATCGAATTTCATCGAACTGCGCGTCCACGAAATCTCCACCTCTGTTGGGAACTTTTACCAGGATGTCCTGCGTAATCTATTCGTTTTTGGGATAATTTACTGGCATCACTCCAGCAAGGCGATATGAGCCTCTAGCTATGCTATTACATGATTGTACCGTCGCTTGAGATCAAATTCAAAATCTTGCAATCACGGCCTATTCCCGCTGCGCGGCGCGCGCGTTTTACTCAGAGGGAGGAGAAGAAGCCGTTGCGCTGATCGATTCTGAAATTCTGTTTGCCGAGTTTTCAGCAAGGTTGATGTTTTAGCCATCAGTTTTGTCCGGTTTCGCCCCTCAATCGTACCAAAATGTTTCACGTGAAACATTTTGGTACGATTGAGGTCTGGGCAAAGTGACTTTCGCAAGGCGGCGCGAATTGCGGCGCGGCGATTTTGGGCAAGCGAAATTCCGCGATAGGTTCAAACTTTTATTCTGTATTTTTTGAAACTTTTTTTCTGGCGAGCTTGGCTTGCGCAAGAACGTCACAGATCCCGCCCTCGCCGCCAAGAGGCCCGCGTGTTGCGATCGACTGACATGGATCAATGCAAAAAAAAGCCTGACTTGCCATGATCTTATCGTTCTCGCACGCCCATGCCCTGTCAAAGTTTGAACGGATATTGAGATCGCCATTTGCATGCCGCTCCAATCTTCATTGGACTCTGCGAAGATCGTGCTGGTCGACGACGATCTCGCGGTATTGAGTTCGCTCCAATTTCTTTTGGAATTGGAAGGGTTTGACGTCGCCGCTTTCAAGAGCGGCATGGATCTTCTTTCGCAGCCGGTATTGCCTGATCGGGGCTGCTTCGTGATCGATTATAGCATGCCTCAGATGAACGGCCTGGAGTTGCTCGCGCGGCTGCGCGCGCGCCGGTCAACGCTTCCCGCGATTCTCATTACTGGCAGGCCTGACCGTTCGATCGACCAGAAAGCGGCGCATGCGGGCGTTCTCCAAGTCTTGCGTAAGCCGCAAATCAATAACGGTCTTCTCAAGTCCATCCGGGAAGCACTCTCAATTACTTAGCCGCCATCTGGAAAGACATCGAGGCCGCGTCGCCGGAAACCAACCGACGCTCCGATGCGTTGAGTTAGAGTTACGCATCATCGATCAGATGACGCCATGGGATCGGCACGCGCTCTAGCGCGTCATTCCGCCGATGAGCGTCACTGGTCATATTTCGCAAAATTGAGGACAGCCATGACCATGAATCAATCGCTGACCGGCCAAACGGTTCTTTCGCCAGAACAATTGCGGCTGATGCAAGCGTGGTGGCGCGCGGCCAACTTCTTATCGGTCGGGCAAATCTATCTCTTGGACAATCCGCTGTTAAGCGAACCGCTAAAACCCGAGCATATCAAGCCCCGGCTGCTTGGCCATTGGGGCACAACGCCCGGTCTTAATTTCATTTATGTGCATCTCAACCGGATCATCAAGGAGCAAGACCTCAATGTTCTCTTCATCGCTGGCCCAGGGCATGGGGCGCCAGGGGTGGTGGCGAACAGCTGGTTAGAAGGCACCTACAGCGAATATTATCCAGAGGTGCCGCAAGACAAAGAAGGGATGCGGCGTTTGTTCCGCCAATTCTCTTTCCCAGGAGGTATTCCAAGTCATGCGGCTCCGGAGACGCCAGGCTCGATTCACGAGGGCGGCGAACTCGGCTATTGCCTCTCGCATGCCTATGGAGCGGTATTCGACAACCCTGATCTGATCGCCGCCTGCGTGGTCGGCGATGGCGAGGCGGAAACCGGCCCCCTCGCCACCTCCTGGCATTCTAACAAATTTCTCAACCCCGCGACCGATGGCGCGGTCCTGCCTATTCTGCACCTGAATGGCTATAAAATCGCCAATCCAACCGTGCTGGCGAGGATCAGTGAGGATGAACTCGAAGCTTTATTCAGGGGCTATGGCTATGCACCAATCATCGTCGACGGCGATGTGCCAGAAATCATGCATCAGGCAATGGCGGCGGCCTTCGATCAAGCCTTTGCGCTGATCCGCAAGATCCAGCAGACGGCCCGGGCTGGCGGTTCCCCGGTCCGCCCGCGCTGGCCGATGATCGTGCTGCGCAGCCCCAAGGGCTGGACCGGCCCCAAAACGGTTGATGGGCTCAAGACGGAAGGATCTTGGCGGTCGCATCAGGTGCCAATCAGCGATATGAGCAAGCCGGGGCATCTGCAACTCCTTGACACTTGGATGCGAAGCTATCGTCCGGAGGAATTGTTTGACGAGGCAGGCCGGCTTCACGCCGAGATTGCTGCCCTCGCGCCGTCAGCTCATCGCCGGATGAGCGCCAATCCGCACGCCAACGGCGGCGCGCTCAAGCGCCCGTTGCGGCTTCCCGACTTCGAGAGCTACGCCGTGCCTGTCCCCGAGCCGGGGCGAGTGGACGCCGAAGCGACACGTATCATGGGCAATTTTCTGCGCGATGTGATGCGGGAAAATGCATCAAGCCGCAATTTTCGTATCTTTGGCCCGGATGAAACGGCATCGAACCGGCTTACCGCCGTGTTCGAGGCGACCGATCGCGCTTGGGACGCTGAGACAATCCCCGAGGACGATCATCTTGCGCCCGATGGAAGGGTCATGGAGATCCTCAGCGAGCACACCTGCGAAGGCTGGCTCGAGGGCTATCTGCTCACCGGGCGGCACGGTTTTTTCTCTTGTTATGAAGCCTTCATCCACATTGTCGATTCGATGTTCAATCAACATGCAAAATGGCTGAAAACGTCACGCGAAGTGGCCTGGAGGCGTCCGATTGCATCGCTGAACTATCTTCTGACGTCACATGTCTGGCAGCAAGACCACAACGGATTTAGTCATCAGGATCCAGGGTTCATCGACCACGTCGTCAACAAAAAGGCGGATACCGTCCGGGTCTATTTTCCACCCGATGCCAATACGCTGCTCTATATAACCGACCATTGCCTGCGCAGCTGGAACCGGATCAATGTCATCGTTGCAGGCAAAGCGCCTGCGCCGCAATGGCTCAGCATCGACGCGGCAATCAAACATTGCAGCGAAGGGATCGGCATTTGGGAGTGGGCCAGCAATGACCGCGGCGGCGATCCAGACGTTGTCATGGCCTGCGCGGGCGATGTGCCGACTCTAGAGATTCTCGCCGCCGTCGATCTTCTGCATCACTATGCGCCGGACATCAAGATACGCGTGGTCAATGTCGTCGACCTGATGACCTTGCAGCCGCAAGCGCAACATCCGCATGGCTTGAGCGATCACGACTTCGACGAGCTTTTTACAACAAATAAGCCGGTCATCTTCGCTTATCACGGCTACCCCGCGCTCATTCACAGGCTTGTCTATAAGCGGACAAACCACGCCAATATGCATGTGCGCGGCTACCAGGAAGAAGGTTCAACAACCACGCCCTTCGACATGGTGGTACGCAACAAGCTCGATCGTTTCCATCTCGTTGGCGACGTCATCGACCGGGCGGTAGATATTGACGTTACAGGCGTCTATATAAAGCAGGCCATGCGGGACAAGCTCATAGAACACAAGAGTTACATCTGTGAATACGGCACCGATATGCCGGAGATCCGCGATTGGCGGTGGCCGGCGATTTGAGACGCGAAAAGCATGCCTGTTTCGCGGAACCGGAGAAGGGCTTTGCCGCGGCCGTGATCCTTGCACGAAAACTGCCGGTCAAAAATGTCCTAGCTTCGTGAAATAGTGTGACAGAACCTTCCTGGGCGCCCTCATCACGGGAAGTTGAAGCCGAGATGGGCATTTGCGCAATTTGAAAATAGTTTCAGCAATAATCGCCGCGCGTCTTTTCCGGTACTAGCTTTATCAAGCGGCCGGTGTTGCTTCACTGATGGCGCGAATTGACGGCAACACCGCCATTGAAATGTTGCGCGATTAAGGGACCGACCGGTCTTCGACGACATAACTGATAGGGAGGAAGAGATGACATTGTTTTCACGGCGCAATATTTTGGCGACGAGCGCTGCCGGAGGCCTGGCCGCCGCCGCTTCCGTCACCAGCGCTTCGGCCGAACCCTATTCTGCCACTGCCTTGAGCGACCCAGGCCCGCATGACCCGGCGCAGGAAGCGATCAATCCTTATGATTGGCAGCCGCTGCCGACGGACCACGGCAATCTCGGCATGCTGAAACAATCGTTTTCGCAGGTTCATAACCGCCATACCGACGCTGGATGGGCGCGCGAGGTCACGGTCCGGAATTTCCCGATTTCGAAAGCCATGGCCGGCGTCAACATGCGGCTTCCGGCGGGTGCCGTCCGCGAGCTGCATTGGCATGTCCCGGCGGAGTGGGCCTATGTGACCTATGGCAGCGGACGGATCACGGCCGTCGATTCAGGCGCCCAGAAATTTGTGTCCGACGTCAAGGAAGGCGATCTATGGTTCTTCCCCGGCGGCGTTCCGCACTCGATTCAGGGCCTCGGCCCCGACGGCTGCGAATTCATACTGGTGTTCAACGACGGCAGTTTCTCGGAGGACAGCACATTCCTCATAACCGATTGGTTCAATCACACGCCAAGAGAGGTTCTTGCCAAGAACTTCGGCGTTCCCGCTTCCACCTTCGATCAGACCAACAGAAAAGACCTCTGGATCTTTAATGCGCCGATACCGGGTAGCCTCGCTGACGATCTTGCGCAAAGCAAGCAACCCTTCGTGCCAAATCCCTATGCCTTTTCCCTTGGAGATCAAAAGCCAGTCTTTCAGTCGGCTGGTGGATCGGTCCGCATTGCCGATTCGGAGAATTTCAAGGCAACCACCATGGCGGCGGCTTTGGTGGAGGTCGCGCCCGGCGGGATGCGCGAATTGCATTGGCATCCGACCTCCGACGAATGGCAATATTATATCAGCGGCACCGCCCGCATGGGTATCTTCTTTGGCGAAGGGCGGAACAATACGGTCGAGTTCCACCCGAGCGATGTCGGCTATGTGCCCCAGTCGATCGGACATTATATCGAGAACACCGGCAAGGACACCCTCCGCTTTCTGGAGGTTTTCACAGTGGCTCGCTATGCCGATATTTCTCTGGCGTCATGGGTCAACAATGTGCCGCATGAACTCGTCGCCGCGCATCTGAACATCGATATAAGGACATTGCAGAAAATGGTGCAAACGAAGACGCCCGTTGTCCCTGTGTAGACCGCCGCCAAGTGACATGCGAGGCAGCAATGGATGCTGGCGCGAGGAGACGGCAATCGCGCCCTCCGCGGGCAAGTGACACCGAAACCTAGGTATAGGTTTCTAAACGAAACGCTGTTTTAGGCTACCGAACGTACAATGGCGAGATGGCCGTGACTTGTCTAAATCTGTTGCTGTTGGACAAACACGGAGTATCACACCATGAATACGAAGATCCTTATGCAGCGGCTTGCAAAACCCGCCATTTCCAAGACCAAAGCGAGCTTTGCAGCCATCAAGCGCCATAGCGGCGGGCTTCGTTCCATCGAGCTGGGCCTTGTTACGGCGGTTTTGTTCTTCTCCGCTTACATCGTGGAGACAAACGCGCTTCTTGCCGTATTCAATGCCTACCCTTGAGTTCTGAATACAGTGACTCAACGTAGGCGTTCTTGGAGCCGTTCCGGTTAGGGCGGCGGCATTGGCAAGGGATTGATTGCGGTGAGGCTGGTTCAGCACCAGCTGCAGCCGTCCCTCCCAGTCAGATTTGCGCGAGTGTTCACCCATGAATCGTCCAAATGAAGCACACCACATCGTCGTCATCGGGCGCGGGGCTGACTGCTTCGTTCTCGCAGCTAGGCTTGGGCATAAACTCGGGCGGGACGGCAAGGCGCTAGTGACTTTCGTCGATCAATCGATGAGCACGCGATGGAGCCCCTTCCTCCAGGAAGTTGAGGCCGACGCCTTCATCGAACGTGCCGGGATGGCTCGCGCCTTGCCGAAACAGCTGCACCCTTTTCAACTCCGGCTCGGGCGTCTCGACACAATCGACCGGGTGAAAAAGGAAATCACACTGGCGGGGGTTGCGGATGGGGAGGGGCGGGAACTCATCCCCGCGCGTCGCCTGGACTATGACACGCTGATCCTCGAATCATCGCAGAATCTGTTCGAAGTTGTGCGCTAATCGCAGCTGGCATGCGCGCCGCGCGGGCCAGAGTTCTTCAAGTTTATCCAATGATTGTGATCAAGGTGACCCACATGGCCATTATCCTCATCGCTCCTGTCGCAACGCAGACAAAAAACGGATATCCTGCCGAGGTAACCGGTATCGATCTGACCGGTCCTCATTGCCTAAGAGGGACGATCAACGCTTACGGCGCGGTTAAAATAGCCATGAGGTGGACGCTCGGCGGGCTTGGCCGCGGCACCGGAGAAGGCTCTAATCTGAATATCACCACACCCGAAATGGCCGGCGTTGTAGAAGCGGCAAAGAGGCTTGGCGCAGGATTAACAGCAACGCATTCATCCTCTGCTCCAATCCAGCGCCTCCGCGCGGTGGCGGGCTAAGTCTATACCGGCTGCACCATGCGGCTCCGAAATCGTCTCACGCCGGGGCGTGCCGTGTTGACCCCTCTGGTTGCCCCGCCTCAACACGAAGCACTGGCAGCGTAAACTGAAAAACTGTCCCGGGGCCGGCATTGGGCGATGCCCATATCCGGCCGCCATGGGCCTCGATGATGGAACGGCAGATCGACAGGCCCATGCCCATGCCATCCGCCTTCGTCGTGAAGAAGGCATTGAACAGCTGACCGGCGTGCGCCGGGTCGATGCCAATACCGCAATCCCCGACCTCAACCAATATCTGTCCGGTGTTGTCCGCCTGGGTGCGGATCAGAAGTTCACGGGGCCGATCCCTGACAACGGCCATGGCTTGAATGCCGTTGACGAGCAGGTTCAAGATCACCTGTTGCAGCTGGACCCGGTCGCCGAATATGGGCGGCAGCGAGGTTGAATATGCCGGCGCGGCAAGATCCAGCCGCACCGACACTTGATGATTGGCGATTTCCCGCCGAATCAGGGAGAGGACTTCATATATGACTTCATTGATCTCGAGACGGACCATTTCCGGAGTCGTTTTCCTGGAAAGCGCCCGGAGCCTAGCGATCACTTCGCCAGCAAGCTTTGCAGAATCGATCATCCGCTCGACCGCTATGCGCACCTCATCGAGTTGCGGAACCTCACGATTAAGCCACCTCAGCCCGGCATCGCCATAAGTGACAATCGCGGCGAGCGGCTGGTTCACTTCATGGGCGATCGACGCGGTCAGCTCCCCCAAGGCCGTCACCCGCGTCATATGGGCGAGTGAAGCCTGCAACTCCTGCAAGGCCTCTTCAGACTGCTTTGCCGCGGTGATGTCCATCAGGACGCCGATATATTCAACATTGTCTTCCGTATCTTGCGCCGGATGCGCCAGCACTTTGACGTGCTTGACCGAGCCGTCCGGCATGAGCAAGCGATGCGTGATATCGATGATTTGCACCCCGCTTACCGCCTGTTTAAAGGCTTGCTCCAGCATTGCTGCGTCTTCGGGATGGCTGCGGCGCCGCACAAGATCGAGCGTTGGCTTCGTTGCAAAATCATACTCA
>CAYTRB010000001.1:0-68603 GCA_964440215.1 uncultured Methylocapsa sp. | reverse complement strand
CTCCTGCCCGGTAGCGCGCATTCATCCGGCGCGCCTGAAATTCGCCGCAGACGGAAACGGAGGAGATTTCGCGAAAGCGGTTTTGCCCCGGCAGCCAAACCTCGATGTCATAGGTTTTTTGCGAGGCAAATCCCATGTCGCCGGTGCAGAGCGTCACCACCCGATACGGAAGCTTTAAACGCTTCAATACTTCCTCGGCGCAGGACAGCATGTAATCGTGTTCGGCGAGCGAGTCTTCCGGCGTGGTGATCGAGACAAGCTCCACCTTGGTGAATTGATGCTGGCGGATCATGCCGCGCGTGTCTTTACCGGCGGCGCCCGCCTCGGCGCGAAAGCACGGCGTGCAAGCAGTGAAACGCAGGGGCAGTTCCTTTTCGTCGAGGATTGATTCACGCACGAGATTTGTGAGGGGAACTTCGGCTGTAGGGATGAGCCAGAACAGATCGGAGAGGAGCTCTTGAAACTTTCGTTTGCCCTCATCAGTCAATGAGCGATTCTTATCGCCGTCTTCAAAATAAATTTTTGAACTATCGTTCGAGAAGAAGTGAAAGGACCTTTCAAATTGATCAGATTCGTCTGCAATCTTAGACGCTGAGAACTGATCCTCTCGAAACTTCGGCAATTGCGCCGTGCCAAACATCGTCTCGTCGCGCACGAGAATCGGTGGGTTCACTTCCGTATAGTCATGCTCGCCCGTATGTAGATCGAGCATGAATGCCCCGAGCGCGCGTTCCAGCCTCGCAAGTGCGCCCCTGTTCACAACAAAGCGCGCGCCGGAAATTTTCGTAGCAATTTCGAAATCCATGAGGCCCAACGCCTCGCCGAGGTCGAAATGCTCCTTGGGTTCGAAATCAAATGCACGCGGCTCACCGACACGGCGCAGCTCGACATTGTCGTTCTCGTCGCGGCCCTCGGGCACTTCATCGAGCGGCGTGTTCGGAATTTCAGAGAGCGCCTTATCAAGCGTTGCGATCGCCTCGCGCTCCTCGGCCTCAAAAGCCGCAAGCGAATCCTTCAATTCGCCGACTTCAATCTTCAAGGCCTTGGCGAGCGAAGCATCGCCCGACCTCAACGCGGCGCCGATTTCCTTCGAGGCGGTGTTGCGGCGTTCTTGCGCGGCCTGCGCCTTAGCGATCGCCGCGCGGCGCCTGTCGTCAAGCGCAAGAAGCTTTTCCGCCAGCGGTTCAAGCCCGCGCCGCTTCCGCCCCCGGTCAAAAACCTCGGCGTTTTCGCGAATCCATTTGATGTCGTACATAAAACTCTCAAGTCCCAGAAGACTGCCCGGCGGCGTCTTGTGCCGCGCGCTTTTCGATCATGCTGACGGAGAGGATGGACAGCTCGTAAAGGCCGAGCGCCGGAACGGCAAGCGCCAGCATGGAAAATATGTCGGGCGGCGTCAGGATCGCGGCGCCGACAAACACCAGCACGATCGCATAGCGCCGCTGCTTGCGCAAAAAATCCGACGTCACGATCCCGATCCGCCCCAGAAGCGTCAAAACCACCGGCAATTGGAACGTTATGCCGAAGGCGAAGATCAAGGTCATGATCAGCGACAAATATTCGCTGACGCGCGGCAAAAGCTCGATTTGCGCCCGCCCCGGCTCCTTGGCCTGCTGCATGCCGATAAAAAAGTGCAGCAAATTCGGCATGACGGCGAAATAAACGACGAGCGCGCCCGCCGCGAAAAACAGCGGCGTGGCATAGAGATAAGGCGCGAAGGCCTTGCGTTCATTCTTATAGAGGCCGGGCGCGACAAAGGCGTAAAGCTGGGCGAACACAACGGGGCAGGAAAGAAACGCGGCCGTAAAAAGCGCGACGCGGATTTGCGTGAAAAAATACTCTTGCGGCGCCGTATAGATCAGCCGCGCATCGGGACCGGCGGCATGCTCGAAAGGCACCACCAAAATATTGTAGATGTCCTTGGCGAAATAGAAAGAAATGACGAACATCACGATGAAGGCGGCGAGCGCCTTGATCAGCCGCGCGCGCAGCTCGATCAAATGATCCATCAAGGGCGCTTTTGTCGCCTCGATATCGGCATCGGTCATGGATGGCTCGTGCTGGCTGGCCTAGGGCGTTTCTCTGTAGCTGAACCGGAGCCCGGGGACCAGTCAGACCTTGTCCTGTGTTTTCGCCGTGTCCGCTTCCCCGTGAGGGGGCGCGATCTCTCCCATCTCGGCCTTGAGCGCATCGGCAAGCGCCTGCATCTCGGCAGCTGTTGACCCCGCGCCGGGGCGTGCTTGCCCATTAGCAGCTAAGCCCGGTTCCGGTTCCGGCAACGCAATCGTATTCACAGAGGAATCGCCGCTGCCTGGCGGCGCGATCGCCGGTTTCTCCGCCGGAGGGAGTGCAGCAGGTTTGTCCGCCGCCTCCAAGGCGCTGGTTATGCCTGCCTTGATATCGGCCAGACGATCGACCCCCACGGCTATTTTCGCACTGTCGGCGAGCTTCGCCGCATCCGCCTTGAATTCCTCCATATCGGCTTCGCGCATGGCATCCATGAACTGTCCGCGAAATTCCGCCCCCGTGCGGCGCATCTTGGCGGCGGCCTGGCCGACCTGGCGCAGAACGCGCGGCAGTTCCTTAGGCCCGATGACGATCAACGCCACGATCCCGATCAGGATGAGCTTGCCGGCATCAAAATCAAACATGAAATCCCGTCATTGAAAGCGTGCCGGCGAGCTTCGCCCAGTGGCGGCGCGAATTTGTCCGGGGAAGCACTCAGCCGAGCTTCCTTGTGTCTGAAATCTTGGCCGGATCGGCGGCGGTTTGATGATCGAGGCTGCGCAGCGGCTGCTCGCTCGAGTGCTGTAACTCGGGCTTTCCGTCTTCTTCCGCGAGCCCCTTCTTGAAGGATTTGATGCCCTTGGCGACATCCCCCATGATGTCGGAAATCTTGCCCTTGCCGCCGAAAACGATCAACACGACGGCCCCGACTATCAGCCAATGCCAGATCGACAAACCGCCCATGGCAAAATCCTCCAAATTTCTGTGTCACGGCCCAAAGCCGCCCGCTATCGCGAAAACCTAGGCTCTTGGGAACACAAAAACAAGAAGGTCCGGCGCCATACCCGGCGAATAAGAAGCGTCTAGCAGAGCTCTTTTCGCCACAACAGGAAGGATAGAAGGTCAAGGACTAGATTTACTGTGGCGGCACGCACCGGCTTTCCGAACAACACAGCGCCCAAACTAAACTGTATCGCGGTCTTGCGCTTCGGCCAAATGCCAGATCCGCACCTCGTCCCGCCTTGCGCATTTGCTTTTGACGAGACCGTCAATCGGACCAAAATGTTTCACGTGAAACATTTTTGTCCGGTCGGGCCGGGATTCCGGACAAAACTGATGTTTTACACGTCTTTTACGGTTCGCAGTCCCCGGGCGCGTCTTCTTCGGTTTGCTCCCGATTCTCGGGCTCCCCCAATATTTCCGGGACGGTTTCGCTGGTTGCGGATGTAGCCGGCGTCTCATCCTCAAGAGGATCCTCGTCCTCGGCGAGCTCCATCGCATCGGAAGGCTGCGGAATATCAAAACCTTGCGGCAGGCGGCCGTCGAAAAGACCGGCGCCCTTCAGTTCCTCGAGACCCGGCAGGTCGCCGATCGCCTCGAGGCCGAAGTGGATGAGAAAAGCTTCCGTCGTCCCATAGGTGATCGGCCGCCCCGGCACCCGCCTGCGGCCGCGCAAACGGACCCAGCTGGTCTCAAGAAGAAGATCAAGGGTTCCCTTGGAGATCGCGACGCCGCGAATGTCCTCGATCTCGGCGCGGGTCACGGGCTGGTGATAAGCAACGATCGCCAGTGTTTCGAGGGCGGCGCGCGACAGCCGTTTGGATTCGCCCTCGCCCGTGGCAAGCAGCCAGGCGAGATCGGCGGCGGTGCGGAACATCCATTTGCCGCCGGCCCGCACGAGGTTCACGCCGCGCGAGGCATAATCGGCCTTTAACGCGTCAAGGACGGGGCCCGCCGCGAGGCCGCGCGGCATGCGCTTCTCGATGTCCTTCTCGTCCAAAGGCGCCGGGGCGGCGAAGAGCAAAGCCTCGGCTATCCGCATGGCCTCGGCCAGGCTGTCATCGCGCGTCGAAGGGGGCTGGTTTTGATCGATATAAGCGAAAAGTTGCGCGATTTCAGCCAAAGCCCAATCCCCTTTGTCCTCTAACCGCCGCGGTGACCGTCTCAGCCGCGCACGAGATGCGGAACATTCGCCGTCTGCGGCGCTTTGCGCTTGATCCAAAGCGGCGCGAAAGGCGCGTCCTGACGGATCGATATTTCGCCCTCCCTCGCCATTTCCAGCGAGGCGGAGAGCGTCGAAGCCCTGACCGTGCGGCGCGCCTCGGGCGTTACGCAAAACGCCGCGAGATAAGCGTCGAGAACCGTCCAATCGAGCGCTCTTCCCGCGAGCTTTTCGAGTTCGCCGCGCGCATGGGCGAGCGACCAGACAAATCGCTGCTTGAAAGTCACCCTTGTCAGTGCCTGTTTCTGACGCCGGTTTGCATAGGCGGTCAGCAACTCATAGAGGCTGGCGCGCCATTGCGGCTCGCCGGGGGCGAGCGGTGCCTCCGGCTGGCCGCGCAAAAACATATCGCGGCCGAGACGCGGCCGGTTCACCAGCGCGTCGGCGGCGGCGCGGATCGCATCGAGGCGGCGCAGCCGCAGCTGCAACGCTTCAGCAAGCTCGGCGGCTTCAGGTTCGGCGCCTGCCGACGCCTGCGGCAGCAAAAGGCGCGACTTGAGATAGGCAAGCCAAGCCGCCATGACCAAATAATCCGCGGCAAGTTCGAGACGCAGGCGGCGCGCCGCCGCGATGAATTCAAGATATTGCTCGACGAGGGCCAGAACGGAAATCTTGGCCAAATCCACCTTTTGACGGCGCGCAAGGTCGAGCAAAAGATCGAGCGGACCTTCAAATCCCTCGACATCGACCACGAAGGGGCCCTCTTCCCGGGCCCCAACGTCATTTTGATCAAAAGGCAAATCCAACTAAGGTGCTCCCAGTCAGGGCCGCGCGGCACGCGTCTCGAACATTGCCGCGACGAGACCACTGCCGCAAGTACCGCCTTCGACCCTCACGCTCCATCCACAGAATATGGATGGGACCGGCGATAAGACTCCGCCGGTCAGTTCTTGGCCACGAAGCAGCTGCCGCCGCCGCTTTGGACTTTCTGGCACAAGGCCGTGGCTTCATCCTTTGAGGACAAACCGCTGACCCGGACGCGATAGACAGGCTTGCCGCCAACCTCGGCCTTGTGGATCGAGGGATGGAAACCCGCTAGCTCGGCGCTAAATTTTTTCATGAGATGCACTTGAGCTTCACGCGCCTCTTGTTCCGTCCCCGGGGCAGCGAGCTGCACCGCGAAAGTCCCCGGTGCCGGGCGTGGCGCTTCGGCCGCCGCCACTTGGTCCTGGGCGTCGGCAACTTGCACCCGCTTGGCCTTGGCGGCAATCGAGGTCCGCGCGGCGTCGGTATTCGCGTTCGGCACCGCGGCCGCCGGCTTTGGCGTCGTCGCCACCCGCGCCGTCGTTTTTGGCGTTGCCGGCTTGGCGGGGGAGACGGCGGCGGGGTGCGGCACAGGCGAACCGGCCCCTGCACTCTGTGGCGGCGTGTCGTAGGACAGAACCGTGCCATCCGGCCGGACCGCAACAGTTTTAACCTTTTTCGGTTCGATCAGGGCCGCGATACCGTCGGAAGGCTGTGGCTGTTGCGGCTGAGCTAGCACCGGCGGCGGCGGCACGGGAACGCTTGCCGCCCCGCTCGCAAGACCGGCGGCGGCACCGGGCGGCTCGCCGCTCCCCAGCGGCGTGGCATAGGCTTGCGCGGACAAATCAGCTGGCTGTTCGACATTATTCACGGCGGCGACCGGCGGCTGCTGAGGCACCCCGCCAAGGACGGAGGCGTCGCGATCGGGAACTTCGGCGCTGGCCACCGTGTCGGGGTGCACCTTGGTCGGCCCGTCGGCAGCCTTGATCGTTGCGATCTCGTTTGGGTTGGAAGCCGCGCCCTTTAAGCCAAAACTGGCGCCAATGCCGACGATTCCAGCAATAATCATCAATCCCATGATCCAGAGCGGACGCCGTGAACGGACTTCCTCATAGCTAGGATCGGCCTCATGGGGATCCCCCGCATCCGCGTAGGGCCAGTGGTCTTCTTGACCCTCTTGCAGGTAACTTTCCACCCCGCCGGATGCAGCATGGCTCTCCTCGCTGTCATGCCGCGCGCCGCCAAGCAGGCCCGCTTGGATGGCGGCGAAATCACCCCCGATGAGGGGCTGCCGCGCCACTTGCACCCGGACATCGCCGCGATCCTGCTCGTTCCGCCAAGCACCGGATGGCCGCCGGTTCAGCGGTTCAAATACCGTCTTGTAGGGATCGACTTCGTCGCCAGCAAAACTGCGGGCGAGTTCCGCAAGCGGATCATCGTCCTTTTGAGTTGTGGCGAGCGGCTTGCGCAAACGCCTTTCGAACTCTTCCAGATCGATCATCGGCCGCCGTTTTACAATTGGCTCGTCCATCTTACTCACCCTCCTGTCGCGACTTCGTGGCGGACGAACCCGCCCTTCCACGGCATTGCTATCGCGCATCCCACACTGGGCAGTGTTTACTCGATCCAAACTTATGATCCAGCCGCTTAGGACCGGTTCATGTCTCGGTCTGCTTGTTTACCGGTTTTCACGCGACACGTGCCGCGCGGCCAGAACCTGTTAACACTTATCAAGTCTCGGCCGTTTACGTAATTGTTGATCTTATCTTCGTGTCATCAATCCCATTCACGCTGGTTGCTGCTTTGGCCGTTTCGCCGCGGCCGCAACCGAGACGATAGTCCGTTGAGGTCCGAGACCGTGGCAGCACAGCGGCGGAAATCTACCGCATCTCCTCGGGGGCGCTCACCCCCAAAATTCCAAGCCCTGAAGCGAGAACCACCGCCACGGCAGTTACCAAAGCCAGTCTGGCGACAGTTAAATCTGTCCGCTCTTCATTAAGAAAACGTAATTGTGGCCGATCTTTGCCGCGAGTCCAATGGGAGTGCAAGGTTGCCGCCAGTTCATGCAAATAAAACGCGACTCTATGCGGTTCATGGTTAACGGCAGCGGCTTCGACAATCCGGGGGAATTGCGCAAGGAGCTTAATCAGCGCAATTTCCCCTTGATCCTCCAGCAGGCCAAGGTCCGCCGCAGCCAGGGCGTCACTTGATATATCAATTCCAGAAATCGTTGCAAGGCCTTGACGTAGCACAGATTTAGCTCGCGCATGAGCATATTGAACATAAAAAACCGGATTGTCCTTGGATTGTTCGATCACTTTGCTCAAGTCGAACTCCAACGTTGCGTCATTCTTGCGAAAGAGCATCATGAATCGAACGGCGTCGACGCCCACTTCATCCACCACCTCACGCAAGGTTACGAAGTCGCCGGACCGTTTCGACATTTTCACGGGCTCGCCATTGCGCATCAAGCGCACCAATTGGCAGAGCTTGACGTCGAGGCCGACGCGGCCTTCCGAGAGCGCCTCGACGGCGGCGCGCATGCGCTTCACATAACCGCCATGATCGGCGCCCCAAACGTCGATTAAAAGCGCATAGCCACGGTCGATCTTGGTCTTGTGGTAGGCGATATCGGACGCGAAATAGGTGTAGGATCCGTCCGATTTCATTAAGGGCCGGTCGACATCATCGCCAAATTCCGTTGACTTGAACAAAGTCTGCTCGCGGTCTTCCCAATCCTCGGCGGGCTGACCTTTCGGCGGCGGCAGCCGCCCTTCATAAACGAGACCGCGCCGGCGCAGCTCCGCGATCGTCTCGGCAACCAAATCGCCTTCGCCGCCATGGGTGAGCGAGCGCTCCGAGAAAAAAACCTCATGTTCAATGTTCAGGCTAGCGAGATCAGCCCGAACCATCGCCATCATCCCTTCGATGGCGGCACCGCGCACGGCGTCAAGCCATTCGGTTTCCGGCCGTCCGAGCCATTGCCTGCCGTATTTGTTCGCAAGCGTTGCACCGATGATTTTTAAATAGTCGCCAGGATAAAGCCCTTCGGGAATTTCGCCGATCGTCTCGCCGAGCGCCTCGCGGTAGCGCAGATAGGCGGAACGGGCCAAAACATCGACCTGGGCGCCCGCATCATTGATGTAATATTCGCGGGTGACGCCGTGACCGGCAAAAGCCAGCAGATTGGCGAGGGCATCGCCGAAGACCGCGCCGCGCCCATGCCCGACATGCATGGGACCGGTTGGGTTCGCCGAAACATATTCGACATTAACCTTAAGATTCTGTTCCTTGCCGGGAATTGGACGGCCAAATTGCGGTCCTTGTTCGAGCGCCGAACGCAGGACGTTGGCGAACACGTCCGGCCTCACCAGTATATTGATGAAGCCCGGCCCGGCCACCTCCGCCTGCGCGACACGCGGATCATCCGCCAACGCGGCGGCGATCTCCACGGCGAGCTGGCGCGGATTGGCAAAGGAGTGAGCTGCCTCTTTCGCGTAAATCATCGCCGCATTGGTGGCGATGTCGCCATGCGCCGGGTCGCGCGCCGGCTCGACGATAAAGCGGCCGGTGTCGAGACCTTCGGGCAAACGGCCATCAGCCACGATCCGCCGCAGAATCGAAGCGATCAGACCGTGGAATTCGGAAAAAAGATTCATCACTCACCAAATTGGATAAATGGGACGGCGCTTTTCGACAGCGCTGCCGCGGGCTGGCAAAGCAGACTCTGAAACAAAACCCTAATCCGCATCTTGCGTTTCCAGTGCGCTCAAGCGCAATTGCGGTGTTTTGTCAAAAAGCCTCCGATGTTCCGCGATCGCATAAAGATCGGTCATGCCCGCGATGTAATCGCAGACAAGCCGCGCCCGCCGCGCCTTATCGTCGCCGGCCTTGGCCGCCGACCGCGCCCATTCGGCCGGCATGAGGTCCGGCGCCATCATAAACCGGGCAAACAGATCGCGGATGATCAGGCCCGCCCTGTCGCGAATGCGGACCAGCCGTTCATGCCGGTACATGTTCTCAAACAGAAACACCGAGATCGACTTGCCGGTATTTATCATGTCCTGCGAAAAAACGATGAGCGGCGCCGCCTTCGCCCGCACATCGTCTACGCTCGCGACCCCCGAGCTTTCGATCCGCCGCCGGCTCTCGGTGATCGCATCTTCTATAAAAAGGGTAATCAGACGGCGCACCAGCTCATGAATGGCACGAACGGGCTCAAGGCCCGGATAAAGCGCGGCGATCTCACCTCGAATGTCACGCAGAAAATCCACCTCGCCAATTTGCCCAAAATCGATGAGCCCGGCGCGCAAGCCGTCATCGATATCATGCGCATTATAGGCAATGCCGTCGGCGAGGGCCGCAGCCTGTGCCTCGGCGGACGCAAAATGCACCAGTTCGAGATTGTGGACGGCATTATATTCGAGGATCGCTGCCGGAAGCCCGCGTTTGGCGTAGCGCGGCGCCACCTGCCCATCTCCTTGCAATAGCGGGCCGTTATGTTTGACGAGCCCTTCCAAACTCTCCCAAGTCAAGTTCAGCCCATCGAAGGCCGCGTAACGGCGTTCGAGCTTAGTGACGATTCGCAGCGCCTGCGCATTATGATCGAAGCCGCCGTAGGGCGCCATGAGTTCGTCGAGCACATCCTCGCCCGTGTGGCCGAAAGGCGTGTGACCGAGATCATGGGCGAGCGCCAGCGCCTCGGCCAGATCGTCGTCGAGGCCGAGCGCGCGGGCAAGCGAGCGGGCGATCTGCCCGACCTCGAGCGAATGAGTGAGCCTGGTGCGGAAATGGTCGCCTTCATGCGGAACAAAGACTTGGGTTTTATGAGCAAGCCTGCGGAAGGCCGTGCAATGAATAATACGGTCACGGTCACGCTGGAATTCCGAGCGGGTTGGCGACGCTGGCTCAGCGATCAAGCGGCCACGGCTCCGCGCCGGATCCATGGCATAAGGCGCCCGCGCGCCAGCCAGAGTGTAGCTGGGAGAAAACCGGGTGTCTGGCATGAAAATTGGTTGACCCTTACCCACTGAGTTGCAGGCGTGCGCTTTGCGACATATGTTTGTACCGAACAAGACGGCAAACGCCTCGCATCCGCGCGGCCTGTTGTCCAAGCGTCCCTTCGAGGTGTTCAAATGAGCGAAACCGCACTCGCATATCCGGTCGAACTCACGGAAAAGGCGGCGCGGCGCGTCGCGGAGATACTAAAGAGCGAGCCACAGGGCTCGTTCCTGCGCGTCGGCGTGGAGGGCGGCGGATGCTCGGGTTTTACCTATACCTACAACCTGACAAGCGAACAATCCCATGATGATCTCGTGATCGAGCGCGATGGCGCAAAAGTTGTGATCGATCCGGTCTCGCTTGATATTTTGCGGGGCTCGCAAATCGACTTCATCGACGATCTGATGGGCCGGATGTTCAAAATCCGCAATCCGGCGGCAACCGCGTCCTGCGGCTGCGGATCGAGCTTCGCCCTGTAGACCAGCCTCCTTCAATTGACCACGGAAAGCCGCCGCGATCCTTGATGCGCCGTCAAAATCCTGAGGGTGCGGTATGACAAGCAAGGCGGCACGGCGCCTGCGCGTTTCCTTGGGGCTCGCCGCAGCGTTCGCGGCGGCCATGGTTTTGCCCTCAGCCGGGCAAGGCGAGACGCCAGCGGCCGGGCCGGAAACGGAAAAACCCGTCATCGTCTTCGCGGCCGCCAGTTTACGCACCGCCCTCGACGCGGTCGCGGCGGCGTGGAAGACCGATACTGGCAAGACCGCGTCGATCGCTTATGAGTCCTCCGGCTCCCTTGCGAAACATATCGAGCAAGGCGCGCCCGCCGATATCTTCCTTTCCGCCGATCTCACATGGATGGATCGTCTCGAAAAGGCCAAGCTCATCCGTAGCGGCACCCGCCGGAAATTGCTCGGCAACAAGCTTGTCCTCATCGCGGCAAGCGATACGGATGCCAAGCTTGAGATCGCAAAGGGATTCGATCTCGCAGGCGCCACCGGCGATGGCAAAATCGCCGTCTGCGCCCTCGACTTAGGCACAGGCGGAATTTACGCGAAGGAAGCCCTCGATGCACTCGGGGTCTTCGCGAGTGTCGAAGCAAAGCTCGCGCAGGCCGACACGACCCGCAATGCGCTGAGTCTTGTTTCGCGCGGCGAGGCCAAATTCGGCATTGTGTTTGCGACCGACGCGAAGGCCGACCCCAAGGTGAAAGTGGTTGGCACATTCCCGGCGTCGAGTCATAGCCCAATCGTCTATCCGGTTGCTCTCGTCGAGGCTTCAGCCAATCCGGACGCACCGTTTTTCCTGGCCTATTTAACCTCGCAGGCGGCCACCAAGATATTTACGGGGCAAGGGTTCGAGATGCTGCCGAGGTGATCGCCGCTGGCGATAATCACGGAAAGAG
Organism: uncultured Methylocapsa sp.; assembly: GCA_964440215.1. Lineage (GTDB taxonomy): Bacteria > Pseudomonadota > Alphaproteobacteria > Rhizobiales > Beijerinckiaceae > Methylocapsa. Next base: position 57,228 of record CAYTRB010000001.1, on the reverse strand, counting down.
GCTTCCGCCTCCCGCCAGAATGCCTCCCGGCAAGGGTCTTTCGACTCCGGTCGTCATCGGGAAGGTGATCGGCAGATTTTTTAGGCGGCGCACCGCGAGATAAGCGAAGGCTTGCGCTTCCATCGCCTCGCTCGACCAGCCGACGGTTTCGGCCAAAACGACAGGGCACGGCAGCCGGTCCGCCAATTCCCGCATCAAAGTCTTGTTGCGGGCGCCGCCGCCGCAGACGACCGCCATGGAAGGGATGGACGGCAGGAGAGGCAGCACCCGCGCGATGCTTGCCGCGGTAAAGGCGATCAGCGTCGCCGCCGCATCCTCGGTTGCGAGCCGCGCGACCGGCGCGCTGGAAAAATCATTCCGGTCGAGTGATTTCGGCGGCGGCGCCGCGAAAAAAGGATGCGCGAGAAGCTCATTCAAAACGCGTTGATCGACTTTGCCTTGGGATGCCATCGCGCCGTCCTCATCGAAGGCGAGGCCAAGGCGATTTTGCATCAAATCGTCGAGAAGCGCATTGCCGGGTCCGGTATCACAGGCAATCGGCTCCTTGCCCTGCGCGATGAAACTGATATTGGCGACGCCGCCAATATTGATCACCGCGACCGGCTCCAAAAAGCCCGCCGCCGCCGCAAGGGCGCGATGAAACACAGGCACCAGAGGCGCCCCCTGCCCGCCTTGCGCGACATCGTCGGCGCGAAAGTCGAAGGCAACCTTGATCCCGAGTCTCGCCGCGAGATCGGTGCCGTCGCCGATCTGCACGGTGAGGCGGCGCTCGGGCCGGTGCAAAACGGTCTGCCCATGAAAGCCTATGAGATCGATCGTCGCACGATTGATGGAGTCTGTCGCGAGAAAGGCTTCGACCGCTTCCGCATGGCGAGCCGTGATCATGGCATCGGCGTCGGCCAGCGAACCCGGACGCGCACGGCGATCATCGAGCGATGCCGCCTCCCTGAGGGCGCCGCGCAACAACGCCCGATCCGCCTCCGCGTAGGGGTAGGATCGCGCCGGGCCAAGCGCGATCGCCTCTTCGCCGTCGGTCTCGATCAAGGCAACGTCAACGCCGTCCATCGAGGTGCCGCTCATCAGACCTATCGCCCGAACCATTTGAGTGGCTTTCTCCCGATGCCTTCCGCTGACGATCCATTTGGTACGCTTCGCAAATCGCTTTTTCAAGAGTAGCCAATCACCCGGCGGTCCGTCAGCAGCCCGTTGCATTGGGGCGCCCTTCCCCCTAAACCTCACGGCTTCATCAATCCGAGGGGATCGCGCCCGTTCCTTGCAAGGGTACGATCGTTTTGCGCAAAGGCTTCCCGTGACCGGTGATTTTTCTCCTCAATCCGGCTTTCTCCGCACGCTCACCGAGCGCGGTTTTCTGCATCAATGCTCCGATCTCGCGGGGCTCGATCAATTAGCAAAGAGTGGCGAGCTCATCGCCTATATCGGGTTCGACTGCACGGCAGCTTCGCTGCATGCTGGCTCCCTCGTCCCAATCATGCTCCTGCGCTGTCTGCAAAAAACCGGCGGCAAGCCGATCGTGCTCATGGGCGGCGGCACATCGCAGGTCGGCGATCCCTCCGGCAAGGACGCGAGCCGTCAATTGCTCCCGCTTGAGACGATTGCCGCCAATAAGGATGGAATCAAACGCGTCTTCGCGAAGTTCCTGAACTTCGGCGAAGGCAAGCAGGACGCGATCATGCAGGATAACGCGGATTGGCTTGCATCCCTCAACTACATCGATTTTCTGCGCGACACCGGCCGCCATTTCTCGGTCAACCGGATGCTTTCGATGGATTCGGTGAAACTCCGGCTCGAACGCGATCAGGAACTGTCCTTCCTCGAATTCAATTACATGTGCCTTCAGGCCTATGATTTTGTCGAGCTTTGCAAGCGCCACAACTGCGTCTTGCAGATGGGCGGCTCGGATCAATGGGGCAACATCGTCACCGGGATCGATCTCGGCCGCCGGATGGGCACGCGCCAGCTCTATGGCTTGACCTCGCCGTTGCTGACGACGGGCTCGGGCGCCAAAATGGGCAAGACCGCGCAGGGCGCGGTTTGGCTCGACGAAAACATGCTCCCCATTTTCGAATATTGGCAATATTGGCGCAATTGCGAGGATGCGGACACCGGGCGGTTTCTGAAACTCTTCACCGAGTTGCCGCTCGATGAAATCGCCAGGCTCGAAACATTGGGCGGCAGCGAGATCAACGAAGCGAAGAAAATTCTCGCGACCGAAGCGACCGCCATGCTGCATGGGCGCGAGGCTGCTCTCCAGGCGGCGGAGACGGCGCGAAAAACCTTCGAAGAAAATGCGACTGCGGAAAACCTTCCGAGCGTCGAAATCGAAGCCGCCGACATCGAAGCCGGGCTTGGGGTGCTCGCCGCTTTCGTCAAGGCGGGGCTTGTCGCCTCGACCGGCGAAGCCCGGCGGCAGATCAAGGGAGGCGGCCTCAAAGTCAATGATCAGACGGTCACGGATGAACGAGCCATGATAGGATTAACAGATGTCACCGAAAGCGTCGTAAAGCTGTCGCTCGGGAAAAAGCGGCATATTTTATTGAAGGTCATTTAACCAAAGATAGGCCGATGCCAGATAGTCCTGATAATCTCGTTCTCGAACACCTCTGTCATATCAGGTGGGCTGTCGATCGCATCGAGCAGAGACTCGATGATTTGACAACTCGCGTCGGACATATCGAGACAAACCTTGCGCATGTGCAAGTCCAACTTGCCGGACATTCAGTTCGTTTCGACCGCATCGAAACGCGCATCACGCGCATAGAGAAGCGGCTTGAATTGGCGGACGCATGAGACGAAGAGACGAATAGGACTTTTTTCGAGACCGGTGGACATCGCCCCCTCACTGAGGGCGCATGGGATCGAAATCGGAGACGCCAAAGATCTGACGGAAAATTCCCGGTGCGATCGCCGAAAGAGGATTGATGTTGAGGGTCGGCGCGCTGGCCATACCGGTGATCCGGAAATTGACCCCGATCAAGCCTTCGTTCGATCCTCCCGCGAGGATATAGCCGAAGACCGGTATTTGCGCGAACATATTGTTAAATGAATAGACGGGAACGAAAGTGCCGCTCAAATTCACCTGATCGCGCACGAAATCGAGACCGCCTTCGACCGTCAACCCTATGGCCTCGCCATGCATCGTGCCTTCGCTGAGATCGAGACGGCTGCCGTCACGGCGGAAGCGCACCTGCAATTTGTTGAAAGCAATCGCATCGGCGTCGATCTTTTGGGTGTGGCCCTGGGCATCGCGCGGCGGCGCGCCCTCAAGCACGAGCCTGCGCAAGGCGGGTTCGTCGCGCAACACAAAATTGTCTATCACCAGGACGCCGCCGAGCTTATCCGCGAGACGCAAGCCGACCGTAAGACGGCCGCCGTCCATATGGGTGTAGAGGTCTAGGAATAACAGAAGCGATCCCGCGTCCTCGCTGACAAGATTGAGCAGAGGAGCTGTGCCGCCGCCGGTGAGATTGCTCGATATCGGTTGCCGGCCGAAGGTCCCGGCAAAAGTGAATTTCCTTATCTGGTCCCCGCGTTTAGCATAGCTCAAATCAGCCTCGGTGATGTTAACCTTGTTGTATCCGCTGAGAATGGCGGATTTAACATCATACTCGATCTCCTTGATCGGGCCGGCGTCCTTATGATCGTCACCGGTGCCCGCCACGTCGCTAGCGTGTTCCGGAGGGCTGAAAATCAACGATTTCAAGAATGGCCTTGCATCGATCGTGGTGCCCTGAACGACGACTTTCATCGTCTCGCCGGCCCTTGTCACATCGATTTTCATATCATCGCCAACCGATAGTTTGGCCTGTGGAAATCTTGCCGCAATAAGAGAAAAATCCGTGCCGAGGTTTGCAGTGCCCCGCAACTGAATGGTTCCGGCATCGATAACAAGTTGATCGAGCAATGATCCAGTGTCATTGACGGCCAGCACGAATGTCATTTTTCCCGGTTGGCCGGCGGGTTTTGAAATTCCAGAAATCTCAAAGTCAGCGTGACTCAAATCAAGTTCGACCCGCGCCTTGGGCTTTTCCCCGGTTCCGATCGGAGCACTCATTTTGGCACCGATTGGGCCACTCAGCCCTGGGATCGAACCAAAACCTAGCCTTGTGCGGGCGGCATCGTCGAGAGTCATCGCAATCGATGCTTCGGCGGCCTTACCCGGCAGCCGCGTCATGGCGATCGTCACCGGCACGCCGAACATCATGCCCTGTCCGCTCGTTTTTAGGCCGCCGGCAGGATCCACGTTGACATTCAGTGTCGCGGCGTCGAGCTTCTCGTTGCCGATCAGCCTTTCGGCGGTAAAATTGGTAACATCGGTATTGATCTTGAGCGTAATGTCGGCCGGTCCCATGTTGGGGCCAAGCTTCATATCGAGTTCGAGCGTGCCGTCGTTCTGTCCCCGCAAGGTCGCGGGATCGAGCGGAAGATTGGCATAGGGCTTAAGAGCGTCATACGATAGAAGCTGTCCGACCGCCTCGACGCTGCCCGTCACCCTGGCTTCTATGACGGCGGGCGTCGGTTTCAACCCGGTGTCGGCAATATGGAAGCTGCCACCCGATAGGCTCAACACGCGGTCATCGCCAGCATCCAGGGCCGCGTTCGCGACCGTGAAAGTCGCGGTCCGGCCGGTCATATGGCCGACCCCATTGATGCCGCGCAAAGGCGGCACGCCGGACAAAAATTCGAGGCTCGCGTTGGCGATCGTAAAATCGACCGCGGACTTTTCATCCGGAGGCGGGCGATCCGCCATCATGGCCTGCAAATCGGCGGCATCGAAATCGATCTGCATCGTGCCCTTCTGCAATGTTCCCTCGCGGACGCGGGGAAGCAAATAGGACTTGACCGGCGGCGCGAGGAAGGATGGCCAGAGGCGCATGGCGGCACTGACCGGGGTCGGCGAGATCGAGGCGCCAAGCCTTATGTGGGGTCCACTGATCCAATCGATCGCTCCGGCCATGGCAAAGCCGCACTGCGGACCGCTGAAAGAGAACCGGTCGATGAGGAATTTTTTTTCCGTTAGAAAAAGCCGCGCCGCGACGCCGACGTGATCAATGAGGACGGGCTTTTCGCCGGGCCGCTCGGGACCCGAGACGCCCGGCTCCGCATTGATAAGCCCGATCGACCACGGATCGCCCTCGCGAACCGGGGGCTTCACCGCCCCGGAAACCGCGAAATGCGTCGCCCCCGCCGCTAGCCGCCAATGATCGAGAACGATGCGCCGCGCCGCCGAATCCCAGTGAAATCCGCCATTGATCTCGTCGACCATCATGGGTTCATCGTTGGGATTGTCGAACCGCAGGTAACCGGCGCCAAGTTCGAATTGACCTGCCGCTTCCGAAAGCGTGTCGCCGCCTTGCAAACGGAGGCTGAGCTTGCCGGACAGCGGCATATCGAAATCGGCGCCGATCGTGCGCGAACCTGTCGCAAGCAAGATTTCATCGAGAGAGAGATTGGCGAACGAAAGCTTGAGCCCGCGATCGGAGCCGGGCTTCCCATCGGCAACGCCCGAGGCCAACCAGCGGCCGTTCGGCCCCTCGACGGAAAGATTGAACCGCGTGGCGCCGAAGGCTTTCGCGAATTCGAGATTGACGCCATTGAAGACCAGCGTTTGGCCGGTGGTCTCGTCATCGATGACAAGCTTACCGCGCGTGATTCCGATACGATCGATCGCCGCGGCCGGACTTTCCGGATTGGTCAGCGTGTCGATGATGAGCCGGATCGATGCAGCCATCTGCTTGACAAGCAAAGCGCGCGGCGGCATTGCCGCGGGGTCTTGAGCGCGATTTGGCGCGCCCGCGTTCGCAGGCGGCGAATTGCCCTCCGCCGCAAGCGCCGAGGCCAGCGGCGGCGTAAGCGCCACGGCATCCAGGGAGTCAGACGAAACCGGCAGGGCGAGCGAACCGTCTGGCCGTAACGCCAAATGCACCTCGACGTCGAAGATTTCGAGTTGTTTTGGTGTCACGCGGCCGAGAATGAGGGCAAAAGGATCGACCGACACTTCGGCGCGCGGGGCGGTCAAGAGCGTGTGGCCGGAGCGTTCCTTAATCGACAATTTGTCGATGCTCAAAGCTGGCGCATAGCCATTCTTGACGATTGCCGTTTCCCCGAAGCTGAATTCATAGCCACGGCCGAAACGCTCGTCGAGGGCATGCGCGATTTGCGGCCCGAGACCTTTGATCGAAAGCGGCCCCAGCGTGATGCGGGCGACGAAGAAACCGCCGCAAATGAGTGCCAGTAAAGCTAATCCCAGCATCAGCTTGCAAGTGGTCCAGGCAAACCGTGCGGGCCCGCGCCTGCGGCTACGCTTCAGCCCAGTGCACGGAGAGGCATTCGCCGCTCCACCTTGCCGGCGCAGCCACTGTCCAAGCCAAGTCCGCGACCCGGCTGGATGTTCATTCTCATGTCCGACCAACCGCTCGCGGCCTTTCAAAAGCAAGCTGAAGCTGGAAACTTTGACCCTGTGCCACTATACGCATTTATCGGATAGGCGCTCTATCGAAAAAACGCACGGCGCACAGCAGCGAAAGGTTGGGCTCTGCCAATCGCCGTTCAATGTGACGAAAGGAAGGCCCATGAATAAAAACGCGTCGAATGAACAATCGAAGAACGATAAAAAGAATTTGGCCGAGCCTGCGAGGAAAAAGCTCGGTCCTGGGAACAAAGCTCCGGATTTCGAGTTAGCGGTTGATTCGGGAGCCAATATTTCCCTCGCGAGTTTTGCCGGCCAGACTCTCGTTCTCTATTTCTATCCGAAGGACGATACCTCCGGCTGCACGAAGGAAGCGATCGACTTTAACGGCTTGCGGGGCGAATTCAAAAAGGCCGGCGCGGCAATTCTTGGTGTATCGCCAGATAGTGTAGCAAGCCATGCAAAGTTCAAGACCAAACATAAGCTTGATATCGCACTCGCGGCCGACGAATCAAAGGCGATGCTTGAAGCCTATGGCGTGTGGGCTGAAAAAAGCATGTATGGCCGGAAATACATGGGGGTCGAGCGCACGACCTTCCTCATCGGCAAGGACGGCCAGATCACAACGGTATGGAACAAGGTGAAGGTCCCCGGTCACGCCGAAGCGGTGCTCGCCGCGGTCAGAGCGCTTTAGCGTCAGATTCAAGCGGAGAAAAATGTTAACGTAACAGGACGGATTATAGAAAAATTAACCACGCGTACCCCATTTTGTCATGCCAGAGAGGCACTTTTCGAAAACCTCACGGAAGCTTTGCAATTTACCTGAAATTTAAAAATTGAGATTGCTTCGGAAGCTTGCTTTCGAAGCCTCCAAGAGGAGCACATTATGCGTGGTATCTTAAGTGCTTGCGCACTCACTTGTGGGTTCCTCACCATTCCGGAGGCTGAAGCATCGGTGCAGATCAATATCGATCTGAGCTCGCAGACCATGCATGTGAGCTCAGCGAGCGGCAGCTATGACTGGCGGGTTTCGACGGCCCGCTCGGGCTACCGGACTCCGCGCGGCACCTACCGGCCCTACAGTTTGCAGCGCTCCCATTTTTCGCACAAATACCACATGTCGCCAATGCCTTATTCCATCTTTTTCGCCGGCGGCTATGCGATTCATGGCACGTATTCGACGGGATCCCTTGGCCATCCCGCCTCGCACGGCTGCGTGCGTATCGCCCCTGGCAATGCCGCGATTCTATACCACTTGGTGCAAGCCGAGGGTGGCTCGATCCATATATATGGATCGCCTTCAAGCACAAGCTATGCGCACCATTTCCACAGCTCAGGAACGGCCTATGCCGCATGGCACCCGAGACATCATAATGCCCTCGCCTACGCGCCGGTGAGGCGGACAGCCGCCCCGGTTCGGGCTTGGCAGGCCAATCCCGTCGTCAGGTCGCAACCGCTATGGCCCGCTTGGCCCTGATCTGCACGCGGCACGGAAAGTAACCCGCCGATGCGCTGGGGCGCGACAAATCAAAACGTTCCCCCACCGTTTAGATAAGACAGACAGTGTCCGGCACCCGCAGCTGGCGGGTCCGGCAGGACCGGAAATTCATTTCCGGTAGCCGCATCTTCGCTTTTGAGCTAGAGCTTGCTCCGAAAATGTTGATCGGCTTTTTCGATTCCGGCAGGCTCCAATTCTTTGAATTTGAGCGATTCCATTTCGATCAGAGGATCCCAATCTCTAGCCCAACCGCTCGACCACATGTCCCGATCTGATGGACTCTTTTGAGCGCATTCTTTCCTGTGACGTCATTCCACCTTATCGGGCAGCGCTTCTCTATTCTCGACAAACCACAAGGCGAGGAAGCAGATGACGTTTTCAGGCAAGCGCAGGTGGACGACGCCGCGCGACTGTGATCTCGGCCTGCGACGGATCGAGAATCGCGCCGGCTTGTCCATCAGTGTTCTTCCGAACGGCTGCATCTTCGCAATCGAACACCAGCGCCCGAACGGCGTGACCCTCATCAACCAGCTGCTCGGCTCGCCGGTCGATAATGGCATAGCCCGGATTTATCTGCGTGTTGAGGGCGAGGCTCCCTTCCCGCTCCAAACCGCCGGTGCTGGCGCCAATGCCCGGTTCGGGTTTGCTGAAGACCGTTTTGTGTGGGAAGCGGAGACGAGCGGGATCCGCCACCGCCTCACACTCTTTCTGCATCCGCAAAACCCCGCTTGGCTGTGGCATTTAGAGGCGAGGAATACAGGTGCCGCCGCGCGATCTCTCGACGCCATTCTCATCCAGGACCTCGGCCTCGGCGACCGCGGCTTTCTGATGAACAACGAAGCCTACGCGTCGCAATATATCGACCATCATATCGCGCGGCACCCTGTTTACGGACCGGTAGTCATGAGCCGGCAAAACCTCGCGCAGGGCGGCCAGAACCCCTGGGTTGCACACGGGTGCCTCGACGGCGCGTGCGGCTTTGCGACCGACGGGAAGCAGCTCTTCGGCCCGGCCTTTCGCGACGGCAATGCGTTTGGCTTTGCGTTTGGCGCAGGCTTGCCGGACGCACGGTTGCAGCATGAACTCGCCTGTGCCGCGATCCAATCAAAGCCAGCTTTGCTGCCACCGGGCGCGGGTGCGACATGGCGCTTCTTCGGTCTATCCGTATCCGATCACGCCGGAGCGTCGAGCGATGACGATCTCGCCCGGCTCGATGTCCTAGATCACGATTGGGTGCAGGACAATAAGGACACCGCCGCCACCGTGCTCGCTCCACCGGCCAGAAGCTTGCCGCAGGATGCGCCTGCCGCCGTGGCCGAGCCGCTTGATGCTTTGGGCCTCGCGCAACTCTACCCCGAACGGCTCCACGAAGAGACGCGAGACGGAGAGCTTCTTTCCTTTTTCACTCGAGATCCGCCGCGCAACCGGCATGTCGTGCTTCGCGACAAGGAGCTCCGCGTCACACGCCGGCACGGCACTTTGCTGCGCTCCGGCCAGTCGATGCTGCCCGACGAGGCGACGCTATGCGCCACATGCTGGATGCAGGGCGTGTTCGCTGCCCAACTGACGATAGGAAACACATCGTTTCACAAGCTTTTTTCGGTGTCGCGCGACCCTTATAATATCACCCGCGCGAGCGGTCTGCGCATATTGATCGACGCGGGCGAAGGCTGGCGGCTGCTCGCGGTTCCCTCGGCTTTCGAAATGGGCCTCTCCGATTGCCGCTGGATCTACCGCTTTTCCAGCCGCACGGTCAGCGTGCATGCCATCGCATCCGGGGAAGACCCAGCGATGCAATGGCGCGTCGCCGTCGATGGCGAAGCTTGCCGCTTTCTCGTCTTCGGACATTTGGTGCTGGGCGAACGCGAACTCGACACCGAGAGCCCGATCGAAGTTGACCCGCAAGCCAAGCGCTTTTCCTTGCGTCCGGACTTAAAGTCGATCTGGGGCCAGCATTACCCGAACGCTGTCTATCATCTGGTCACCAGCACGCCTGATGCCGTTGAAGCGATCGGCGGCGGCGAACTGCTTTACGCCGATAGACAACCCCAGCAAGGGGCCAATGGGGCTTATATTGCGTTTCGCACGGGGCCCGTGCACGAATTTTGTTTCGCCGCCGTTGGTTCGATGAAAGATCCTGAATTGGCGGCGCAACTTGCCGTCAAATATCAGACTGCGACCTCCGACCGGAACCTTCTTGCGCCGGCTGGCCGCTATTGGGACGGCGTCACCCGCAACCTCCGCATCATAGGCGGTGGCCGTGAGGGCGCCGCGCTCAACGCGCTGATTCCTTGGCTCGCCCACAATGCCATGATCCATCTGACCGTGCCGCATGGGCTCGAACAATATACCGGCGCCGCCTGGGGAACCCGCGATGTCTGCCAGGGACCGGTCGAGTTTCTGCTCGCGCTGGAACATGATAAACTCGTGAAGGCAATCCTGCGGATTGTCTTTGCTCAGCAATATGAGACGGGCGATTGGCCGCAATGGTTCATGCTCGAACCCTATTCGATCATCCAGGATAGGGTGAGCCATGGTGATGTGATCGTCTGGCCGCTCAAGGCCCTCAACGACTACATCGAGGCAACCGGGGACTTCGGCTTTCTCGACGAGAAACTCGCCTGGCGGCGAGAGGATACGTTCGAATTGACAGCGCGGCAGGACAGCGTGGCCGAACATATCGATAGCCTGCTTGCCGTGGTGCGGGCGCGCTTCGTCCCTGGCACCCATCTCGTCCGCTACGGCGAGGGCGATTGGAACGATTCTCTGCAGCCCGTCGATCCCCGCATGCGGGACTGGATGGTGAGCAGCTGGACGGTCGCGCTGTTGTACGAGCAGCTCAATCGCTACGCCGAGGTTCTGCGGCGGTCGGGCCGCGACACCCGTGCCGGGGAACTGAACGAGCTAGCGGCGGCGATGCGCCTTGACTTCAACCATTATCTCCTGGCTGATGGCACCGTCGCGGGCTATGGAATTTTCGAGCCGGGCGCGGAGAAGCCCGAGCTGCTGCTGCATCCAAGCGATACGCGCACGGGTCTCAGATACTCGCTGCTGCCGATGACGCAGAGCATCATCGGCGGACTCTTTACCCCGCGACAGGCGGAACATCATCTCCAGCTGATCCGCGAGCATTTGCTGTTCCCCGATGGCGTCCGCCTGATCGACCGGCCGGTCACTTACCGGGGCGGCCTGCAAACCATATTCAGGCGCGCCGAATCCTCGTCTTACTTCGGGCGCGAAATCGGCCTCATGTATGTTCACGCGCATCTGCGCTATGTGGAGGCCCTAGCGATTCTGGGCGAAGCCGAAGCGCTTTGGGAAGCCCTTCAACTTGCAAGTCCCATCGCCGTGACGGACTGCCTCGCGCAAGCGGACCTGCGCCAGCGCAACGCCTATTTCAGCAGCAGCGATGCGGCGTTCGGCGACCGTTATGCCGCAAGTGCCGATTGGTGGCGGGTCAAATCCGCTGATATTGACGTCGAAGGAGGTTGGCGGATCTATTCCAGCGGCCCCGGCATCTTCATTAGCCTTGTGGTCCGCCGTCTCCTTGGGCACCGGAGGCTTTGGGGTGAACATAGCGTGCAGCCCTTGCTGCCCGCTGACCTTCAAGACTTAAGCATGGAGTTGGATGCCAACGCGTGAAGCGCCAGTTGCGGTACCAAACCCAAAAGCGTGCCAACTATATTTAAGATCAAAGCGCTTGCCTCGTTGATTCAAATCAATCCTCAAAAGCTACAGCTAAGATAATCAATAAAAGGGAACTACACGGCATAAAAAGCCGCGTTATATGGATCCGTGCCAGTGGCTGGTGGTCTTCCTTCGCTCTTTCGGGCCAAAGGCGGACCATATCCAGAAAAATAGCTACCGCACGGGGAGAAAGCGCCAAGAGGACCCTGTGAAACATTTGGACCCCACCGCAAAGCTCGACTGGACCACGCTACCGCCAGCCTTCCGGCGCGTTCGTCTGGAACTCGCGCGCGAAAAAGGCTATCCCAAGGGAAGCGCTTTGATCGGCTATACTTTCGTCGCGCCGCTCGATGCCGATGGCCGGATCGATCCCAATTTGTGGCACGGATATCATGACTTTTGCCGAGTCGTCCGGTTTCGTCCGGACGAAGCCGACGGCATCGGCCATCTGGTGCGCAAACCTGGCGGTGCTTGGGCTTTTCGCTATGACGTCGGCGGCGATCAGGCCGACGAAACCGGCTATCACTTCAGCTCTGACCGGTTCATTATTGGTGACTATGTGTCGGTCCGCGAGGACGACGGCCTGCATACGTTTCAGGTCGCCTCGGTGGAACCTGTGTGAACGGGCATACGTTAGCCTAGCAGCGCTTGGAACATAATAAAGTCACTGGCGTGAGCGGCCAGGCTTGAGAAAGATCAAAGTCAAAGCCGGTGAAACTGGCACGATCATGCTCATGCCGAAGGCCAACCGCAGCGGGAGTCTCCGATGTCCTATAATACTTTGATGGTCTGTTGCGATCTGAACCCAAAACATGATAACCGGCTCCATATCGCCGCAACCCTTGCCGAGCGATTCGATGCGCGCGTCATCGGAATTGCCGCGCAGGAAGTGATTGTTCCGCTCGGTCTTGCGGAAAGCGATGCCTTTGCGAATGTCGACATGTGGAAGCAAAACCAGGCGAATATCGCGAAACGCCTTCAACAGGTGGAAGAGCGCTTTCGCGAAGCGCTGAAAGGCCGGGCCAAGCAAATCGAATGGAGGTCGGCGATCGCTGAACCTGTTTCCTTTATCGCCGGTGAGAGCCGTGCGGCCGATCTCGTGATTGTTGGCAAGGGCGCCGATGACACTGGGCTCGATCCCGCCGATCTCGTAATGTGGGCCGGCCGTCCGCTGCTCCTCGTTCCAGACGACGTCGCGCTACTGAAGGCAGAGCGGATCCTCGTTGCTTGGAAGGATACACGGGAGGCGCGCCGTGCGATTTACGATGCCTTGCCTCTCTTGCACCTCTGCCAAAAAGCCATCGTCGCAGAAATCGATGAGGGTAATAATCCGGCGGCTGCCAATCACCGTCTCGAAGATGTCATCGCTTGGCTTACTGGCCACGGTGTCAATGCAACGGCTTGGAGCGAGCCCTTGCTCAAAGGCGCGGCAGCCCAACTCGACGCGCTTGCCGACACGGAAGTCTTGGACCTCATTGTCGCGGGTGCTTACGGACACGGAAAAATCCGCGAATGGGTTTTCGGTGGCGTGACGCGCGATCTTCTGAGGCAACCCTCCCGCTGTCATCTCCTTGCGCATTGACGTCTTAGGCGCGTTGACGCGCGCATAGACTGGAGAGCCGCCAATGTTTGGCATGGTCCTGCACGAAATAGGCAGGCCTTTGGTTTACGAGGAATTACCCGATCCTATCCCCGGCCCAGGCGAACTTCGGGTCCGCGTGGAAGCGTGCGGCGTCTGCCGGACCGATCTCCATGTTGTGGATGGCGAGCTGCCAGACAGGATACTCCCAATCATACCGGGGCATGAAATCGTCGGGCGGATCGATGCGCTCGGCCCCCATGTTGAAGGGCATGAAATTGGCGAGAGGGTCGGCATTCCCTGGCTTGGGTCGACCTGCGGCGTGTGCCCCTATTGCGTGAGCCACAGGGAGAATCTTTGCGACCGTCCGGTCTTCACGGGCTACACGCGAAACGGCGGTTACGCGACCCGTGCGATTGCCGACGCGCGCTATGCCTTTCACTTGAGCCAGGAGGGTAGCGCCGCGGCGCTAGCGCCTTTGCTCTGTGCCGGTCTCATCGGCTGGCGTTCGCTTCGTTTTGCGGGTGAAGCAAAGACACTCGGTCTCTATGGCTTCGGGGCGGCGGCTCATATCATCGTGCAAGCCGCGCGCAAACAGGGGAGCCAGGTTTTTGCTTTTACGCGTGAAGGAGATAAGGCGGCGCAAGCGTTTGCCTTGCGCCTCGGAGCGGCTTGGGCCGGAAGCTCCGGCGAAACCCCGCCCGAACCTCTCGACGCGGCGATCATATATGCCCCGGTCGGAGAACTGGTGCCGGCTGCGCTCGCGGCGGTGCGCAAGGGCGGCATTGTCGTTTGCGCCGGGATTCACATGAGCGATATCCCCTCCTTTCCTTATCGTTTGCTATGGGAGGAACGTCAGATCATCTCGGTCGCCAATCTCACACGGCAGGATGGCGTAACATTTCTCGCCTTCGCCGCCGAAGCCGGAATCGAGACGCGGACCACGACTTATCCGCTCGATCAAGCGAATTGTGCCTTGGCTGATTTGCGGGCCGGCAGGCTCGAAGGCGCGGCGGTGCTGCTGCCGCCTGCTTAACGATTGTTAGAGCATCGCAAGAACCGTTTTGACGAGGGTTTCGGCCACGCCCGAAGCATCGACGCGGCGCCAGTCCATCGCTCCGGTTGGCTGCCTCGCCTGTGCCGACACAATGCCGGTCGTTGCGTCCGACGCATCCCGCTGGCGTTTGGCGACCCGCTCAACGAGCCTCTCGACAGGGGCCTCAAGCCATAGGCCGGTGAAATGTGCTGCGCCCCGGCTTGCGGTCTCTTTCACCGCCAAGCGTTCTTCCGGCGTCAACTGCACGGCATCGATAATTACGCTCTGGCCGGCTTCGAGCGCGATGGCAGCCAGATCGCGTAGATGTTGATAAATTTGTGCGGTGATTTCCGGCCGGTAGGCCTCCTCCGGCAGGCGGTCGAACTGACGGACCTCAAAGAGCCGTTTGCGTTCAATATCGCTGCGCAGATGGACGGCGCCCGGGGCGCGCCCGATCGCACCCGCGAGCGCGGTGGCAAGCGTGCTTTTGCCCGTCCCGGACAAGCCGCCGAGAGCAACCAAATCCAGCCGCCGCGGTGCCAGAAGATCGCACGCGGCCTCAAAATAATGACGCGCTTCGGCCGCTTGAGCGTCTCCACCTCCAGGCTGGAGAATGGCCACCTTGGCGCGGATTGCGGCGCGCAAGGAAAGGAAGAGCGGAAGAAGCGAAAGGCCTTTGAGCTGGCTTTCAACATCGTCGCATATCCATAAATAGCGGTTGAGCAGAAGATTTGCATGGCGGGGCAGTCCGCGCGTCCACAAATCCATCAGCAAAAACGCGAGATCGTAAAGCACGTCACAGGTTGCGATCGTCTCATCGAATTCGATCGCATCGAAGAGAACCGGCTCATCTTCGATCAGGACGATGTTGCGCAAATGAAGATCGCCATGACAGCGGCGGACTTGACCTTGAGTCGCGCGCTCCGAGAGCAACGATTCTCCGCGCTTGAAGGCCTGCTCCATTGCGTGGCGAAGCTTGCCGGCAGAATAAGCCGCGAAAATTCCGGGCGCGGCTTCGAGAGAGACGAGGGTCTCCTCGATCAGGCGCTGGAGCACCTCGCCCGCGTCTTTTCCCGGGGCGACCAGCGCCCGAGCGTGCGACGCGGCGGCGACGCCAGCCAGTTTCGTAATGATGTCGTACGTAAGTTCGTTCCGACTGGCCAGACGATCAAACGTGCGGTCTTCATCGAAGCGCCGCATATGAACCGCCCATTCGATGATGGGACCGCCGCCGCTGAACTTTAAAACCGGGCCGTCTTGCGAAATCGGAACGGTGCCGAGGTAAAGATCTGGAGCGTTGGCTTTGTTGACGGCAATCTCGCGTTCGCAAGCCCATCGCCGCTTGGCAAGGGTCGAATAATCCATGAATGGATAGCGCACCGCCCGTTTGACTTTATAGACATCCTTGCCGGCAAGAAAAACCGCGGCACCATGGGTATTGATTCGCGTCACCGGCTCGCGCAGCCCATGCGTCGCGGGATCCGCCAGGAAGGCAAAGACATCGTTTTGGTCAAAGGCCGCGCGCTGTTCCATATTGGCTGATGTTATAGAGCTCTTCCCGGTCACCCGGGCTCTTACCATCGAAAGGGAGCCGCGCGAACGGAAAGAGTTGGCGCATGCCGGTAACATGGTATGAAAGAGCCGTAAGTCAAACAATGGCATTCACCGAAGCCTGCGGAGGTCCGGTCTCGTGCCATTGGATAAATGGGAGGCACGACATGAAAATATCCGCGCGCAATGCTCTCGAAGGCACGATCAAGGAAGTTCATATGGGCGCAACCACCGCTCATGTCGAAATCGAACTCAAAGGGGGGGGAATCATAACCGCTTCGATCACCAACGAATCGGTCACCGAGCTTGGCCTTAAGAGGGGCACGCAAGCTTACGCGGTCGTCAAGGCCTCGGATGTGATGATCGCGGTAAAATAAGCGCATGCCAAGCTCAATTCGCGCTGGCGCTTTGCTGCTTGCTCTGCTGTTTCGGCCTTTGCCTGTTCAAATTTTTGGCGGAGTGTAGCCGATCTTCAGCGATTCCTCCGCTTTGTTCTTGAGAACGCCTTGGATCTTTTCGGTGAGCGCGGCAAGTATCCAGGGAAGCTGCACTTCGATACGCAAGGAATCGCTCAGGACGCAGATTTTTCCGGTAACGGTTTGTCCAAGCGCCACGACCCGTAAATCCGCCGTGTCAGCGTCCCAATTGACCTCGCTGTAAGCCACTTTATCGATGTAATCGCGGCGCAAATGTTCCAACTGCTCGTTGATTCGTCTTTTTGCCTCTTCGGCACCGAGGTTATGCGGCACGGTGATGACAATTGCATTCGACATGAGGTGAGTCCTCCGATGCCTCCCATGTAAGCACTTTTGGCGCTCGCCGCCAGATCGCGGCGGGGACGCCGCATCCAGTATGCGCCTGTTTGAACCAAAACTGTACGTTATAACTAACCTTGCGACTGTACGAGGCTGCTCCAATTTCCTCAATCGAGCTCCAGCACAAGCCCTTCGTGCAAGGTCACCCGCCGGTCCATGCGGCTGGCCAACTCCATGTTATGGGTCGCGATCAAGGTTGCAAGTCCAGTCGCCCGGACGATCGTGTCGAGAGCGTTGAACACATGGTCCGCGGTCTTCGGATCGAGATTGCCGGTCGGCTCGTCGGCAAGCAGGAGGCGCGGACTATTGGCGACCGCACGCGCGATCGCGATACGCTGCTGCTCGCCACCCGAAAGTTCCGCGGGCCGATGTTTTGCGCGCGCCGATAAACCAAGATAGTGGAGCACTTGCCCGGCCCGGTCAGCAGCCTCGCGCCGGGAAACTCCACCGATCATCTGCGGCAGCATGATATTTTCAAGCGCCGTAAATTCCGGCAGCAGATGATGGAACTGATAGACAAAGCCGATCTCGCTGCGCCGCAAGGCTGTTCGCGCCGCGTCGTCCATGGCGACCGTGGCTTCGCCTGCGACAAACACCTCTCCCGCATCGGGTTTCTCGAGAAGGCCAGCGATATGGAGAAGCGTTGATTTGCCGGCGCCGGAGGGGGCAACCAGCGCGACCGACTGTCCGGCCCACAAGACAAAATCGGCGCCGCGCAAAATTTCAAGCGGCGACCCCGCCTGATCATAGCTGCGTTCGACCTTTTCGAGACGGAGAGCCGGAGCAGACATGGCTATTCGTATCGCAAGGCTTCAACGGGATCGAGCCTCGCCGCGCGCCAGGACGGATAGATCGTCGCCAGCACCGAAAGCGTGAGTGTCATCGTGACAACGGCAAGGACGTCGAGCGGATCGACGACAGAGGGAAGACGCGAAAGAAAATAGAGTTCGGCCGGAAACAGATTGGCGTTGAGTAGCCAATTCAGTCCCTGGCGAACCGCTTCGAGATTGTGGGCGACAAGCAATCCAAGAAAGCAGCCGGCAAAAGTTCCGGCGACGCCGATTGAAACCCCTGTAATCAGAAAAATCCGCATGATCCCGCCTTGCGTCGCGCCCATGGTGCGCAAAATGGCGATGTCCGGCCCCTTGTCCTTGACGAGCATGATAAGCCCAGACACGATGTTGAGCGCCGCGACAAGCATGATCAGCGTCAGAATGATGAACATGACATTGCGCTCAACGTTCAGCGCATCGAAGAATGTCTTGTTGCGCTCGCGCCAGTCGGTCATGATCATCGGCCGCATCACCGCCGCGTCGATTTTGCTTCTGACAGAATCGAGTTCCTCCGGCTTTTGCAGGAAAATTTCGATGACGCTCGCCTCTTTGTCCTTGTTGAAGAAGGCTTGCGCCTCGGGCAAGGCCATATAGACGAAGAGGTTGTCGAACTCCGCCATGCCAATCTGAAAGATCGCCACAACCGGATAGACCTTGGTGCGCGGTGTTACCCCGAAAGGCGTCTGCGCGCCATTGGCGATCAGTATTTTGACCTTGTCGCCGATTCGCAGACCGAGGTTCTCGGCGAGCCTTTGGCCCATCGCCACACCGCCTGCCGTATCGAAGCCGTTAAGCGTGCCGAGTTTGACATTGTGGGCGATGCCAGGCAGGCGCTTGATATCCGCCTCCCGGATTCCCCGCACGAGAGCAAAGGCCATGTTTGAGGTGGAAGCGGCCGCCGGGCTCTCGATCATCGGCACAACCAATTCGACCCCAGGCACCGCCGCTACTTCCTTCACCACTTCGTCGTAATCGGTGAACTGCGAGTCGGTGGCCTGAAGGAAGACATGGCCGTTGATGCCGACGATCTTATCGAGCAACTCCTTATGAAAGCCATTCATCACCGACATCACGACGATCAGAGTCGCGACGCCGAGCGTAATTCCAAGAAAGGAGAAAAGGGCGATCACCGAAACAAAGCTCGTTTTGCGCCGCGCCCGCAAATAGCGAGACGCGATCATCCATTCGAAGGGCGCGAATGGGCGGGTGCCAGCCGAGGCGTTCATCATGAGCCAGCAAGCCGCGCGATCGCCGCCGCGGCATCAAGGTTTTCGCGGGCGCCGGTCGCCCTTGTCTTGAGTTCCACAGTGCCCGAAGCCAAGCCCTTTGGCCCGACGATGATCTGATAAGGCAGCCCGATCAGATCGAGCTTGGCGAATTTGGCGCCGGGCCGATCGTCGGTGTCGTCATAGAGCACCTCCACACCTGCCCCTTCGAGCGCGCCATAGATCTTCTCGCAGGCGGCATCCGTGGCGCCATCGCCAACTTTCAAATTCGCGATCCCGGCCTTAAAAGGCGCGACAGGCTCAGGCCATATAATTCCATTTTCATCATGACCGGCTTCGATCAGCGCGCCGACGAGACGCGACACGCCAACGCCGTATGAGCCGCCCTGGAAAGGCCGCTCCACGCCATCCGGACCGGTGATCAAGGCCTGCATCGGTTTAGAATATTTTTCGCCGAAATAAAACACCTGGCCAACCTCGATGCCGCGCGTGTGAATTCGCTTTTCTTCTTGCGTCTCGCGCTCGAACCTTGCTTGCTCATGGACATCCCCGGTCGCCGCGTAAAACTTCGTCCATTGGCGGATGACCGGCGAGAGATCGCCATCATAATCGGTATTCTCAGGCGGAATGGGCAAATCCAAGACATCGGCGTGGCAAAATACGGCCGACTCACCGGTTTCCGCCAAAATGATGAATTCATGGCTCAAGTCGCCGCCGATCGGCCCGGTCTCGGCACGCATCGGGATCGCCTTCAATCCCATCCGGGAAAAAATCCGTAAATAGGCGACGAACATTTTGTTGTAGGACAGCTGCGCGGCAGCCTCGTCGACATCGAAGGAATACGCATCCTTCATCAAAAATTCGCGGCCGCGCATGACGCCGAAACGCGGCCTTTGCTCGTCGCGAAATTTCCACTGAATGTGGTAGAGGATTTTGGGCAAATCCCGGTAGCTTCGCACATAGGCCCGAAAGATCCCGGTGATCATGTCCTCATTGGTCGGACCATAAAGCAGCTCACGTTCGTGGCGGTCCTTGATTCGCAGCATTTCCGGACCATAGGCCTCGTAGCGGCCCGTTTCCCGCCACAAATCCGCAAGCTGAAGGGTCGGCATCAACAGTTCGATCGCGCCCGCACGATCCATTTCCTCGCGCACGATCTGTCCCACCTTTTGCAAAACGCGAAGGCCGAGGGGAAGCCAGGCGTAGATTCCGGCCGCCTCCTGGCGAATCATGCCGGCGCGCAGCATCAAGCGGTGCGAGACGATCTCGGCCTCTTTTGGCGTCTCGCGGAGAATCGGCAAAAAATAACGGGATAGGCGCATGATCAGACAGACACCATGGGAGGGAGGGCTCGGGGACTATGCTCTAATCCCAATGTTCGTCCCGGGTTTAATCGCGTGCAGCAGGAAAGGCAAAGGTACGCGAACAGTCTTAAGCTAAACAGCGGCGTTGGGCCAGTGCCGCCCTTACGCGTGCCGCAGGCCCACTCTATGGAACCGGTGCCGGCCTTGGTCTTAACATGCTCTTTTGATTGCGCCGCAAAACTGTCTCGATTTGTTTGCGCTCAAGCTTGCGAGACCCGTAGCTTCCGGCGTTGCGCAAAATTCCCCGCTGTCGCTGGAACATGGCTGACAAGATCATTCGCCTTGCCGAGCACTTCGCGGAGATGCGTGCCGGCGCGCGCGCAAATCTCCATCATGATGTCTGGGCGGGCTTCGCCATGGGTTTTGTAATGGCGTCTGATGACCGCCACCGCGCCGAGCGCCTTGCGGTCCAAGTCGTCGACAACGCCTTCAAAATTTTGCCGCACGCAGCGGTTCAGCGAGGCATAGACATCTGCTGCGGAGACGCGTCCGGGCATGGCCGAGGCGTTGAAATAATCCTGATAGGTCGTCGGATGCCAGTTTAATATATCGCCAATCAATTCGGGCGTGTCCGGCAATTGTTCGATCAGCTTCACCATTTCGTTGAACTGATTGAGATAGGCGCCGGTGAGGCCTCCGTCCGAATCGGCAAAAGTTGCGGGCCGCGGCAGGTCCGGGCAGGCTTGTTGCGTCATTGCTGTCGGCGTCTTTGCGGTTGACGTCATAGTGCTAGGCCCCGTTATGTTCGCGCCAAATTAGCCTCATATCCGATAATAATTGGTTGCTAGCGATCTTAGGTTGCGACCGACTCCTCAAATCGCCGCGTTCCGCGCGCATGTGTCCGCCGGCCCTTCACAGGGAATCCGGCGATCAGGAAGCGATCGCCAAAAATCATGGAGTTGGGGCTTGTTTGAATTGAAAAGGGCGAGCAAATTCTTCACAATATGTTCAAGGCACGGATGCGCGCGCAGAGCCAATCCCGCGCGGCACCATGAGCATGCGATGCCATGACAAGGCCGTGAGGATAGCCATAGCCAAGCCTTGCAAATGGCGAGATAAAAGAGGCATAATAAAAAAATATATCACGATTTGAATATTCGCCTGGGAGGCAAAAATAAAAATATTGCCTTAAGCGGGCCTCGGGGAGGGGGACATGTCCAACATAGCCGGCAAAGCTTACGGCATGAATACGATGACACCAATGCACCCGTGGATGACCTGGGTCCAGCGGGCGATTTTCATGGCGTCACGCGCGCTTCCATCTTTCTTGAGTGCGCTGCTCGGCCTATCGATCATTCATTTTGCGCGATGGGCGATCATCAAGCGCAATCAATGGCCCAACCTCGGTCAGGGCAAGCAGACGCTGCAAAACGATTACACGCTATTTTATAGCAATTTCAACGGCACCTGGGACCAATATATCGACGCCTTCTCAGACGGACTTCCAAGCGGACTCGATCTGTTCTGGTTTTCGAGCACGCGATATCCACACTCAATTCCGATCACGCCGTTTAAGAATTATATCCGGGCGAATCAGATTGACACGGATTACTATTATAATGCAACGCCCGGTGCCGCCCAACGTGACATCAAGGCGGCATTGATCGTTCGGCGCACCATTCTCGCGCTCGCCGCGCAACATCAGACGCTCACGCCAGAGGATTTCCAAGGAGCCTATGCCGCGGCGCTCCGCGCGGTGCAGAACAGTCTTGGCTACCAAGGGTATGCGCCGGTCGCCTCCAACGACACCAAAAACGCCGATATTCACCGCGCCGACTATGTCCACAATCAGCAGAAGTCGGCCGCGACGCTCATCTGAATTTGGCCAGCCCCGCCCCCCAGTTCGGCCGATCTTTGTTCCTTCCTCACCGGCCCCCTTCAAAGGCGCTGCATTGGAGGAGACATGAGCACGCACTCAAGACCCGGACAATCTGGCGCCAAAACTCACGCTGGATCCTCACTGACGCTTATAGTTCTGGGCCGCCGAGCTCGCCATCAAAGCCTTGCCTCTGCCTCCAAAAAGGAGGCATAATAGTTTCCAAATAGGGGTTCCCGCGCTTTTCCGTGGGATTGAAAATCAAGAATTACGGAGCCCTCGGATAGCGGGCTTTGGGGAATGGCGTTTTGCGTCATCCCCTCGCGGCACTGGGAGGGGGGAATGTCCAACGTCGCCGGCAAGGCTTACGTCATGAACGTCATCACGCCGATGCCGCCATGGCTGACGTGGCTTAACCGCTTGGCGTATATGGCGACGCGCGCCTTCCCGTCCACCCTTGCCGGCTTGCTCGGCCTAACGTTCATCCATTTTGGCCGCTGGGCGATCGTCAAGAGGAATCAATGGCCCGATCTTGGCCAGGGAAAACAGAATCTGCAGAACGATTACATGCTGTTCTCCAGCAACTTCAATGGAACCTGGGATCAATATCTCGACGCTTTTTCGGACGCCATTCCAAGCGGGGTTGACCTGTATTGGATCTCGAGCACGAAATTCCCGCACTCGATCCCGAGCACGCCCTTCAAAGACTACATAAGGGCGAACCAGCTCACCACGGATTATTATTTCAATGCGACGCCTGGCGCGGCGGTGAGCGACATCAAGGCGGCGCTACGGGTGCGGCGCGCGGTTCTAAGTCTCGTCGAAAAGCACGCGGATTTGGCGGCCGCGGATTTCCAGAAAGCCTATATCGCCGAGCTCTGCAAGGTGCAGAACGACCTTGGCTATCAAGGCTATGCACCGGTCGCCAGCAATGACACGAAAAACGCTGACGCTAACCGCGCGGATTACGTCGCACATCAGCAAAAGGCGGCCGCGACGCTGATCTGAGTTTGGCCTGCCGCATCTTTGGGGGGAGCCTACATGCCGACATTCGACGGCGGACATTATTTCTTGACCGTTCTCGTGCCAGTCCGGACCGAGCCGATAAAAGATGGGACGGCGGTCACATCGCCTGTCCATGCCTTACGCAAGCAACTCGCCATGCTGCCAACAGCCGCGCAGACGCCCGCCTGTGGCGGCGGCCAAAGCCCCTTCGCACGCAATACGCGCAACCATTTTGCCCGTTTCGTGATCATCGACGATACGAATTACAATGGGCGTGAACAATGCAATGTCCTATGGACGGTGATCCGGAAAATCAACCCGATCGTCGCGCAGCCGCAGGATCATCTGACCTGCCCGTTTCTCTTCTTCGGTGTGGACTTCGATGCGGCGAGTGCTGCCGATACCGAGCGGGATTCCTATCTCGCCACCCTTTGGGATACGATGCAAGATGAGTTGCAGCGTATTTTCACGTATTGCGTTGGATTCGATACGAATGTCAGCGATGCGGCGTCCTTCGCGAAATATATCGCGCGCTGCCAAATCGAAACGACAATGTCTTTTAATGATTATTACGTCGATAGTCCTTTGCCGCTGCTTCCAGTGTGGCCTGCCGACAAAAATCTCATTCCCGCCGGTGCGGGCGCCGTTGTGTTTTTACTGGGTCTTATCGTCTTTTGTTTTATGTCGGGGAAGGCGGGCTTCATCGTGATGCTGCTCGGCGCAGCGGTGCTCGCTGCCGGACTATGGTTCGCCTATTCGAGCCTCTTAGCGGCGGGCGGCAAACCGTTTCCGGCGGCGCCGGACTCGAATCTCCCGGCCGTTCTCAAGGCCCTTCATCTGCAGCGAACATTCACCCGCTTCGCGATTGACAACCAGCTGCTGGCGGCAGACCCGGAGTCGGCACATCAACTCCACGACGCGTTCGGGATCTTCGTCGCCGCAAACGAACCCGAGAATCTCATCGGACCCACGCAACAGCCGGGCATCATCGGCATCTAGAGGCGCACCATGGCCGTCGAACTCGATCTCGCCGATATTCAAGGCAATATTCTCACGCCCTATGGAAAGCTGGGATTTCCCAAGGGCCGCTTCATACTCTTTCACATCGACAATCCTGATTCGGGGCGCAAATTCGTGACCGGATTATTGCCGATGATCACCACCGCTTTGCGCTGGAAGTCGTCGACAACTGACATCCCGACCGGGAAGATTGAGGTGCCGCGTCCCGATGTCACGGTTAATCTTGCCTTCACTTGGTATGGTCTGCTCGCGCTCGGCATTCCGGTTCGCACGCTGCGCGGGATGCCGGACGAATTCATCGACGGGATGATCAATCGCGCACCCATGCTCGGCGATGATTTCCGCGAAGATTGGAAAAATCGCTGGGACGAAGTGTGGACCAGGAGCGGAGATGGCTACGGACCCAATGAGAATACGGTCCATCTTCTTGTCACGCTTAATGCGAAAATGAACTCAGACGGATCGGCCGTCGCGGCGCTCGACGCGCAAACCAGAGACATCGAGACTCTTCGCCAAGAAACCGGCGGTGGCGTGCGGCTGCTTACCGGCCACAATCTTCCGGGCCATCCGAAACAGGATTTTCAAGAGCTTTCGGCGATCCTGGAACACAATTCCGATGGTACCGTCACGCCCCTTCCGAAGGAGCATTTCGGCTTCACCGACGCCATCGGTGATCCGGTTTTTGAAGGTCAGTATCCAAATGATTACGAGCAGGCGGTCGCGGAAGGCAACGGGGCCCTTGACGGCAAGGGCAATTGGCGGCCGCTCGCGACTGGCGAATTCCTGCTCGGCTATCCCGACGAGGCGCAGGAGATCCCCGGCGCCGCCATGCCGCTCGATTTCAGCCGCAACGGCACTTTCATCGCCTATCGCAAGCTGCATGAGAATGTCGCCGCGTTCCGGAGCTTTATTCACGAGACAGCGAAAGATTATGCCAAGGTTTCCGGCATCGCAGACCTCGATGATGCGCGCGAAACGCTGATGGCGAAGATGGCGGGCCGCTGGTCCGATGGGGTGCCTCTTTCGCTCGCAAAGGACGTGGCAGCGTGGAAGCAATTCAATATCGACCATCCGGGGTCTGACCAAATGGCCCGCGAAGCGGCTCTTGCGAACTTCTCCTTCAATGACGATAAAGAAGGCGCCAAATGTCCGCTCACCGCGCATGTGCGGCGGGTCAATACGCGGGACATGATGGACCCGACCGGCGACGACGGATCGGTGTTGAACAATCGCCGCCGTATCCTCCGGCGCGGCTTGCCCTATGGCGATTCGTCAAATGGGGCGCCGGACTCGGAGGAGCACGGCATCGTGATGCTCGTTGTCTGCGCGAGCCTGTTCCGGCAGTTCGAATTCGTGCAACAGCAATGGATCAACTATGGGCTTGATTCGCATGCCGGCAGCGACACCTGCCCGATTGTCGGCAACCATTCGGATGGAACGCCTGGTGGCAAAAACGGACCCAAGGCCAAATTCGTGATCCCTGCCGATCCCTCATCCGGCCATCCTCCGTTTATCGTCGAAGGCCTTCCGCAATTCGTCGAGACTCGCGGCGGCGAATATTTCTTCGTGCCGAGCATGACCGCCTTGCGCATGATCGGCATGGGCGTGGTCGACCCCACGTAAAGCGACTGGGAGGAATGAACGATGCGAGTACCGACTTTCGTCACTGTTGCCGGTGTGCGCCTGCGCGTCATCACCGATGGTCTCGCTACCTTGTATCAGATACCCGTGGCGGTGCTTTCAGCCCAGGGCTCTGGCCTCAAGGAGAAGTTCGCGGCCGCGCTTCAGGACCCGTTGACTCAGAGGCTCGGTTTCCGGCTGCTTCGCGCCTTCCTGCCTAACTCCCCGGTCTTCACAAAGAAGATCATTAAATCCTATCCAAATACCGGCACGGTACTCGTCGCGCGCCACGAAGATGTGATTGAAGTGCTCGATCGAAACGCGGATTTCGAGGTTGTCTACGAACCCCGGATGCGGGCAATCACGGGAGGCGAGAATTTCTTTCTTGGGATGCAGGACACGGCGCTTTACACGCGCGATGTCTCCAATATGCGTCTTGCGGTACGGCGTGACGACGTCGCCGTGATCGTCGAGCCGCTCGCACGCCAATTGGCGGCAAAGCTTGTCGCCGGAAAGGCCGGCCGCATCGATGTGCCGCCGGAGCTCAGCCTCCCCGTGCCGGCGGCGATCGTCACCGATTATTTCGGCGTCACCGGCGCGCCCGATAGCGATCTCGTGGAGTGGGCAACGCTCATGTTCCGCTATCTTTTCGCCGATCTTGCGGGCGATCCGGCGCTGGATCACGAAGCGCTCGACGCGGCGGCCGCCCTTCGCTCCGTCCTCGATGCGGCCATCGCCAAGCGTAAGGCTTCTGGTGAGACGAAGGACGACGTGCTCGGACGCTGTCTTGTCATGCAGGCGGCTGGCCTGCCCGGCATGGACGATCTCGGGATTCGCAACAATCTCATCGGGCTCGTGATCGGCGCGATCCCCACGATCTCCAGGGCAGCCGTACAGGCGCTCGACCAATTGCTCGACCGTCCCGAGGCGTTTGCATCGGCCGAGCAAGCCGCGCATGACGGCAATGACACGCTTCTTGCCGCGCATGTCTTCGAGGCGCTCCGCTTCAACCCCATCAACCCCTTCATCTACCGGCGCGCGGCGCGGGACACCACGATCGCGGCAGGACATTTTCGCGCCCGCAAGATCCCGAAAGATACCATGGTGCTGGCTTCAAATCTTTCTGCCATGTTTGATCGCCTGAACATCGAGGCCCCTGAATCTTTCCGCACGGACCGGCCGTGGGGCGATTATATTCTTTGGGGATACGGGCTGCATGGATGTTTCGGCGCCTACATCAACCGCGCCGTCTTGCCGGCGATCCTGAAACCGCTGCTCCTAAAGCCGGGCCTGCGGCGTGCCCCTGGGGATGCCGGCCAAATCGACACGGGCGGGACGCAATTTCCGAAGCATCTCGTGCTGGAATGGGATTGACGCAAGACTCGCGTACAGCATGGCCTGATCAAGTCTTTGCGACTTGCTCCACGATAGCCGCCAGCGCTTTGCGATAAGCGGCGAACGCAAAGCGCTCTTCATAGATGCGGCGGGTTGCCGCCTGCTGGCGGTCGGCACCGGGTAAATGGCGAAAGGCATAAGCGCGGCGCAAAGCCGCGGCGAAAGCGGCGCCGACTTCCGTCACGGTCACATGAGGAAGACCGGTCATGGCGATCCCAAGGCCGCGAAAGGCGAGCGGGGTCGCGATCAGCGGCGCGCCGCAGGACAACGCTTCTATGGTTTTGATCGAGATCCCGTGCCCGGCCGTGGCCGGGAGCAGTACAGCCGAGGCGCCACGATAAGCGGCGTGGAGATCCTCCGCCTCGACCCTGCCACGGAAGTGCGCCGCATGCGCCCTATAAAGATCCGGCGCGCGCGATTGAAATTCACGGTCGATATTGCCGAGGATTTGCACCGGAACACCGGGCGCCAGCGGCAAGACTTCCTGCAAGAACCAGCTAAGCCCAAGGAAATTCGGATAATTGGCGCTCGCGACAATGATGGGATCACCCCCACCAAGCCCAGCCGGCATCGCATTGATGGTGGGATAGAGCAACGCGTGATGCTTATCCGGAACGAGCTGTTTGAAAACCGTTGCCTCTTCGTCATTGAGATGGAGCAACAGAGCCGCCGGACGCATTGCGTCGAGCTCGATAGCGAGCATGTCTTCATAGCGGACGGAGGGAGGAATCCGGTAGCGTGCGCGATTGCGCAGCGCATATTGGCGCGCTTGCAGATCATGTGTGTCGAGAAGGATTGGACAAGCATACTTCTCGCGCAGGCGGACCGCGGCCGGCATGCAGAAAAAATGATTGCAGTGGATGAGATCGATGCGGGGCGCGAAAGCGCCGGGGCTCGGAAGCGCCACCTGCCGCACGACCTCAACCCGCATCGCGGCATCATTACCGTGCAGCCATTGCTTGGCCGCGCGAAGAAAGCCACCGTTCAGAATTTTTCGCAAGGGCATGCCCGCGAATAGGCGGGTGTCGGCTTCAAGGTCGTCCGTCGCATTGAGATAGACTTTGGAACCGCGCGATCCCTCGACGCAGCCGGGCGTATCGGCGATCGCTAGACTAACCACTTTCGCGCCGAGGCTGCGATAGGCCCGCGCCTGCGAGACGAAAACCTGATGGCTGCCGCAAGAGTGCCATGCCGGATGCACGATCACCACGACTTTTCCCGCGAGCAGTAAGGAAACCGGCGCATCGCTTCCCTCTCGCGGGTCCTCCCCGTTCATTCGCGGAACCAACGGCTCTCGCGCCCGCATTTCATCATTCATGCGACCTTCGCGGTCATTTTCACGCGGCAAAGCTCCGGCTTGATCCGGCAGCCCTCCTCAAGCTACAGGAAGAGCAAAACGCCTCCACCCCATCGGTTGAGCGGAGTTTCGCCCCGAAACAGCTAGTCCGTCAATACAGACGGATCCTGCCGCCGCCAGCCGCCGATCAGGCTTAATGCAAGTTGAATTCAAGAGTGAAATGCAAAACCTTCCGTCTCCATCGAAAAACTACGGCATGGCAATCATCGCCAATGATAAGATTATCAATTGGCTTCTCCCATTTCTCGAGAGCTATCTCGCGACCAATTCGGCAACGCCCCTCTACCTCATCCCTTACGATGACAATGTCGCCTTGACGCGCCGGGCCGCCGATATATACGGCATCGAATTTGTCGAACCGGACAGCGCTGAACTTGATGCCCTGGCCAAGCGGCTTTACCCGATGTTTCCAGGCTATCGCCGGAGGCTGCGGAAATTCCTTAGCCTCGTGCTACCGCTCGATGAGGTCATCTATCTCGATGTCGATATTATCCTGTTTCGTGATTTTCGAGAGATGTTCGGCCGCCTCGAAGCTGGCAAGAATGATTTCATCGTGGCCGCTCCAACGAAGGAATATGTCTACAATAAAAAGCGTGAGAACTATGATTTTCTCCGCGATGTGATGCTCTTCAACGATGGGTTTTTCGTCGCCTCGAATGAGATTCTTAGCCTGAAGGATTTCCAGGACGTCATCGACAAGGACGAGGCAATCTTTCACGCGGTGCGCCAGCGCGGCATGCTGTTTGCCCAGCCGGTGACCAATTTCGTCGCGCACCGGAGGGGCTTGAAGATCACGTCTTTACGGGAATGTCTGCCGGGCGCCTCCGGGGAGAGCTTCTACAAGGCCGAAGGGGTTACATTCGACGCCGAAGGGCCGCGCGATGTCTATGGCGATAAAATCTACTTCGCACACTGGGCTGGTGCAGTTAATCTTCCCAGCCGCCGTGTCTTTGATGCTGCCTGGCGCCGATTTGCGAACCAAGCCGCAGCGCGGATGAAAGCTTAACTTGTCCATGGAGGCGAAAGGACGTTGCCGGCCATGCGCACTTGCAGTTTCACCGCTCCTGGTATCTATCTCTTTGGCTTTGCCGGATGATCATTAAGATATCAGGCTTTGGAGTGCTTGCCCTTCACGTGGAATCCCATGATCGATAAAGCCGATCAACTTATTCGGGACATGCTCTAGGGCGCGACAGGAACCGTGCAATGCCCCGTCTGCTTTTCTTCTATCTTTCGAAACGGATCGCAACCGGCGCGCTTATAATCTCTTTAGGGCTTTGCATTCCCGTCGTTATGACCTCGCTTTTCCATTATCTTCCACCGGCCGCCATCCGTGGCGGGCTGCTCATACCGGCCGTCCTCGGCACTCTGCCGACGGTTCTCTATATTGCTCTGCCGATGGCGGTTGGCGTCGCGGTTGCGCTCGAATTCGCGCGAATGTCCGCCGATGGCATGATCGCGGTTCTTTATTCCCTGCGCCTTTCGGCCTGGGCCATCACGCTTCCTTCTGCGTTCGTCGCCCTTGTCGCGGTCGGCGCCGGTTATTGGCTCTCCTCAATTTTCGCGCCCGCCCATGTCGGCGAGATGCACGACGTGATTTATGTCATTCGCAATTCGTTGAATCACCGGATGCTGGAGCCGGCGCAATTCTACAGTTTCGACAATGGCACGCGGACTATTTATTTCCGCCGCTGGCATTCCGCCGATCTCGTCTCTGGCATGTTCATCCATCAATTCTCCGCCGAAAAGAACGAGGAGCAGATCATCACCGCCGCCGAAGCGGAGTTCCGCCGAAACGCCAACGGTGTCGTCTTGATCTTGAGCAATGGTTCGATCGAGACGCTTCCGGCGGATGGCTCGACCGTTAGAACAGCGCATTTCGATGAGTATGCGATGCCGATCAACATGCAAGGCACGGGCGGGCTGCCGCAGCGCAGTTGGCGCGGTGTGTTCGAAATGCCGTTTATGGAGTTCTTTCAGAAACGACC
This sequence comes from uncultured Methylocapsa sp., assembly GCA_964440215.1. GTDB lineage: Bacteria > Pseudomonadota > Alphaproteobacteria > Rhizobiales > Beijerinckiaceae > Methylocapsa. The sequence continues at coordinate 27,011 of CAYTRB010000001.1, read as the reverse complement.
ATCGCCCGTCATATTTCCGCGCCTTTATGGAGAATGGATGAGCGAAGCAGCCAAACGGTGCGGCATCCCTTTCCTCGCCCTGACCCATACGCTTCTCGCCATCGGGCTTGTCTTGAACCTCGCCTCAGCAAGCGGCCGCGCGGGGGCGGCGACAAGCGTAACCCTGCTCGCGATTCCTTTGATCCATGTCGCAATCCTCGTTTCCGCCGAAACGCTGGTGCGACAGGACCCACGTCTTATCATTGTCGTCGGTCTTGCGATCGTCGCGGAGCTTGCCGCTGCCATCTTCCTGATCGAACGGCAAAACGCGAATTTTTCGCTGGCCAAGGACACGGTCGCGCTCCCAGTGCGCTGAAATCTGTACGGCTTTATAAAATTTCGGCGAACGCCGACGCCGGCTTGTCTTCAACCGCGTCGCGATAAAGCGAGATGATCTCCCTAGCGGCACCCACGCCGCGCACCATGCCATCCTCGATCCAGAGAACACGGTCGCAGATGGACGCAAGGGTTTCGAGATCATGCGAGACGACGAGGATCGTGCCATGAACAGCGAAATCCTTGATAAAGGCATCGCATTTGGCGCCGAAGGCTTCGTCACCAACCGAGAGAGCCTCGTCCACGATCAAAATATCGGCATCGGCGTGGGCGCAAACGGCAAAAGCAAGCCGCGCCGCCATGCCGCTCGAATAGAGTTTGACCGGCTGAAAAAAGAAATCGCCGATATCGGCGAAGGCGGCAATCGCGGTTAGCCTCGCTTCTACGGTGGAGCGCCGCATGCCCAGTATGGCGCCGCCGATCAAAGCATTTTCCCGGCCGGTCAGCTCATGGTCGAACCCCGCGCCAAGCGCGAGAATCGGCGCCACCCGGCCGTTGACTTTCACATTGCCATGCGTCGGCAAGGTGATGCCGCAGAGGATCTGCAACAAGGTGGTTTTCCCGGCACCATTGCGGCCGATGATTCCGATTCTTTCGCCGCGGCGAACCTTGAAGGTGATGTCCCGCAGGACCCAATGCTGATGGTAGTACTGCTTCCAATGCCCGAAGATCACCTGTTTGAGCTGATCGTTGCGCCGCATATAGAGCTGGAACGCCTTACCGACGCGATCGCAGCTGATGACGGGATCAGATGACATCGACGAACACGGCCTTGTATTGCATGAAGAAACGATAGGCGAAAAAGAAAATGAGGATCGAGACCACAACCGTCCCGCCATAGAGAAAGAGACCCGGGAATCGGTTGAACAAGAGAAGGTCGCGGATCATCTCGACGTAATTTCCGATCGGATTGAGATGCAGATAGAGGCGCAGATTGGGCGGCACGTCGTCGATCGAATAAAAGATCGGCGTCGCGAACATGAAGACCGGCACGATCGAAATCATGAGATGTGCGACATCCCGGGTAAACGATCCAAGCGCCATGAGAAACCAGCAAGTTCCAAGCAGAAACAAAAAGAAAGGCACGATGACCAAGGGCAAAAGCAAACTCGCAGGCGGTAGCTTGAACGTCAGTACCAGCTCGAAAACAATGAGAACAGCTAAGCTTATCGCCGCATAGACGGCTGCGCGGATCGTCGCCGTCCAGGCTAAGGTTTCGCTCGGAAAAATGGACTTTTTGATGACGCCCGCATGTTCGTGCAAAAGGCCAGGCGAGCGGTAGGCGAGTTCGCTGAACAGATTGAAGACAATCAACCCCGCAAAGATTGACAAAGCGTAACTGCCGAAGCTGCCCCCCTTGGCCGACTCGGGAAGGCCGACCGCATGGGAAAATATGACCGTATAGGCGGTTAGCATGACGAGAGGCCCGAAGATCGCCCAAACCCAGCCGAGGATCGTGCCGCGAAAGCGGACCGCCAATTCACGCCGGACCACGGCCCGGATCAATTCCCGATAGTGCCAGGCGTTGGAAAAAGGCGTCAGCAAATTCATCTAGGGTGCGGTCTCGAATGCCTGGTTAGCTGCGCCCGTGCGCGGCCAGTGGCGCCCAAAGGCGCCCGATGTAGACCAGTTTGAGCCGCTCCCGTCAACGCTCGCCCAAAGTCATCAGCGATTCCTCTTGAAGCGAGCGTGGTCTAACGCAAGGTTTTGCTAAGCGCGTCAACGGCCGTGTCGAATCCGGACTTATCGCCAAACAGGCGTCCCAGCATGAGCATGCCTTCCAACGCGGATAGGATAAGCTTTGCCTGCGCGGCGTGATCAATCCCTCGCCGAATCGTTCCGTTCTCGACGCCAGCTTCAAGGACACTTTGCAACCAAATGAGATGCTCCTCGAAAAACCGCGCGATGCCCACGCGCAGGCCTTGAGGCAAGATGTCGCGTTCGCAGGCCATCACGCCGCACAGGCATCCCCGGTCTTGTCTCAGCCCCTCGAGATAAAGCCTTGCATAGGCGGCGATCCGCGCCACCCCTGATGTGCTTTCCTCCCATATGGTTTCAAGCGCGACATCGTAGCGCTCTTTATATGCGTCGATGAGCGCGGCTCCCAGATCTTCCTTCGCCGGAAAATGATGATGAATGCTCGCCTTGCTTATGCCGACGGTTTTGGCGAGGTCTGCATAGCTGAAACCCGAATAGCCGCGTGTTCTGACCAAGAATTCCGCTTCCGCCAGCAACCGGCCGCGCGTGCCTATCCCCGTTTCGTTGTTCACTTGTCAGCGACCCGTGTGGCTCTTGACGGAAAGAAACGAACCTACTAGTAGATAGCCTATTGGCACGACAAAGGCAATAAAATATGCGCGGGGTTAGGGAAACCGGAATCACGGCGGTTGAAAATCTTCTTGCACACTCAAGGCCCCGCTCGGCCTCAGTCATGACGGGGCATGCGACCCGGCGAAAAATTCTTTTTGGCGGATTCTGTCTCTGTTGCTTGCCCGGCGTGATCCGCGCAAGCGAGGCCGGCCCTTTTGCGATGGCGGAAATCGCCGGCGGCATTCACATCCGGCGCGGACTCGATGAAGAGGCCACGCAAGCCAATGACAACGCCATTGCCAATATCGGCTTTATCGTGGGTAGCGACGCCGTGCTTGTCACCGATCCGGGCGGCAGCCTCAAAGATGGCGAGCGTTTACGGGCCACGATTGCGCTAATCACCAAGCTGCCGGTCAAATATGTCGTGCTGAGCCATGTCCATCCCGACCACATTTTTGGGGCAAGTGCGTTTCTGAAGGATGCTCCAGTTTTCGTCGGCCATGCGCGGCTCGCCAAGGCGCTCCAACAACGCGGCGCCTATTATCGCGAGAAATTGAGCGCTCTCTTCGGGCCGGAGCAGGTCGGGACGGTCGTTTTTCCGGGCATGGAAATTCGCGATAGGGCCGAGATCGATCTCGGCTCCCGGATCATCGAGGTGACAGCCCACGCCTCTGCCCACACGACCTGCGATTTGAGCTTGTTCGACAATAAGACGGGGACGCTTTTGCCCGCTGATTTGCTCTTCGTTCAGCGCATGCCTTCACTCGACGGCAGCTTGCGCGGCTGGCTCAAGACGCTTGATGAGCTAAAACATCGTGCCGCGGCCCGCGCGGTCCCTGGCCACGGCCCGGCCGCGGTGGATTGGCCTTCCACCTCGGCTGCGATTATTCGCTATTTGACGGTGCTCGAAAACGACACACGTCGGGCGATCACTGATGGCCGCAGTATCGAGTCCGTGATCAAAACAGCCGCCGCGTCCGAACGCAATGAATGGAAACTGTTCGACGAGTACAACGCCCGCAATGCCACCGAGGCCTATAAGGAACTCGAATGGGAATGAGCCGCATCGAGCGATGGAGACCGGTATGAAAAAATTAGCATTGGCGGGGTTTCTCGCCAGCGCGGCGATTTTCGCTAGCGCGGCGGCGGCACTTGACGATGAAGCCGCGCGCGCCGCCCGCTGGAACGAGCTGGCGCAAGATATATTTGGGGTCAGGCAAATCCAACAGGGCGACGCCAAATTTGCCTTGGAAGCACCAGAGCGCGCCGAGGACGCAGCCCTCGTCCCAGTCACGATCAGCGTGCAAAACCCTGGCGATGTCAAAAGCATCACTCTCGTCATCGACGACAATCCGGCGCCCGTCGCCGCACATGTCACGTTTGGCCCGGCCGGCAACCCGCAAAGCCTAAAATTCCGGGTCCGGGTCAATCAATACACCTATATGCACGCCATCGAGGAAACCAAGGATGGCGCTCTTTACGAGACCCATCGCTTTGTCAAAGCCTCGGGCGGCTGCTCGGCGCCGTCGGGCTCCTATGACGCGGAGGCGCTTGCCGAGATCGGGCAGATGAAGCTGCGTTTTCTCGGGCAGCCGCAAGAGGGCCAAGCGCGGGAAGCGCAACTGTTGATCCGGCATCCGAACTTCAACGGCATGCAAAGGGATCCGGCGACCCAGGGCTATACGCCCGCCCGCTTTCTCAAGACCCTCGATGTCACCTTGAATGGCGTCAAAGTGCTGCATCTCGACAGCGATATTTCGCTCGCCGCCGACCCGGCGATTACCTTTGGGGTGAATGGACCGGACAAGGGCAAGCTTACGATCGAAGCGCATGACAGCGACAACGCCGTGTTCGAGCATAATTTCGATCTTGGCACCGGCGGCAAATCATGAGATCTTCCGCTCATGTTGCGTTTGGCCTGATGGCCGTAGCCTTTGCCGTGCTCTCCAGCGCCGCCTCGGCCGAAGTGCCGGAGCCGCAAACCTATTGGATGGGGCCGCTGCATAACGAGCTGCCCGCGACATTATCCGGGGCCAAAGTCATTCATGCGCCTCAACTCGATACACTGCTGCAGGACGGCCGCGCCGTTTTGGTGGACGCCGCAAGCGTGCCACACCGCCCCGAGAATCTCGCACCAGAAACACTGTGGAAACCGACACCACACGAAAATATCGCGGGTAGCATTTGGATTCCCGGCATTGGCGAAGGAAATATTGATAACATCACAGAAGCATATTTCCGCGACAGGCTCCGTGCGTTGACCCGCGATGATCTTGACCGGCCCATCGTCTTTTATTGCCACCCGCATTGCTGGGCGAGTTGGAACGCGGCCAAACGCGCGCTCACCTACGGTTATCGGAATATCAATTGGTATCCGGACGGCGCCGAAGGCTGGCAGGATGCCGGGCATCCCCTGGTGACGGCGCGGCCCGAGGGACCGCCGCCGCGATCCGTACAATAACGGGTCTGTCTCGCCCTAAATTACGCAATTAAGTCTCGATCTATCGAGATTCTCGTTGCCCAAGACGATGATCCAAAGGAAGCTTTGCGCGCTGTTGATGGAATTATCCAACGAAGGCGCGAAAATGGGTCATTGCGACCAATTTGCCCATCCAAATGCAACGGCTCAGGCTTGCGCAGGAACCCAAACGGGGCACGATTTAGTGCGATTAAGGAGTTTGTGCTCACTGCCAGGAAATATTCTTATGCGCTCAAAAGTTGAACGCTACCATTCCATTTTCATCTTAAATCAAAAGGCATTAGCATTTCTGATTTTCGCATCACTCGGCCTGGGATGGTATGCAAACCATACTCCCGAGATAAACAAACAAATAAGAGAATTTGTCTTAGATATACATACATCAATAGGTATTATTGTAGCAGTATTGCTTTTATTACAAATATTGATTTTTTTGCTTACGCGGAAGTACAAGCCCGATATAGATGAAATCCCGCGATGGAATACAAGATTAGCATACTCGTTATATTATCTCATATACGTTTCCTTGATCTTGTTGCTTGTCAGCGGATACCTCCAAGCGATCTTCCGTGGAGCCACCGTGGAGTTCTGGGGCCTCCGCTTACCGGCCTGGGATGTGGTTGACAGGCCCATAGCCGACCTTTTTGGCAAATTCTGGGGTGCTCCCTTCCGCATATGGGGCGCAACCAACGTAACATCGGCTGCATTTTTTGGGGCACTCCATGGTCTCTTAGCCTTTGTATTGGCTGGATTGCTCTTTGCGTACATAGGCATTGCTGCCATAAATAGGATTAGACCCCCACGAAGAGCGGCCCCGCTGCTGCCGGTCAGCATGCAACCGCAGGCGGATGCAGGGGATACCACCCCTCCTATAACATCCAACGTTGTGCGAGGATTGGCAAAAAACCTGCGCCTCTTCGGTTGGATTGAATTTTGGCTGCAGGCGGTATTGGCCGTCTTTACCGCTCTATTACTAGAGTTCGCTACGTCGGGGCGCGCATTCAGCCCTGGTGCATCGGGGTTTGGTGATGCCATTTATTGGGGTGCCGATGGATTCATACTTTTGTTGTTGGCTATTTGCTTGGCCTTCTCTTACACGCGTGTCGCGCGCAAAATCGCTTCAAGACCGGATTCTTATTTAAACCAAGGAGGCTTTATTGCCTTTTGGTTTCTGCTTGCGGGCATTCTGACCGGCCTTTTAGGAATATTGTTTTCGTTTGTGGGCGTCGCCCTAAGCATATCATTATTAATTGCGAAGACCGTATCGCAACCACCTGGGATTGCTATTAACGATCCGTCAAAAATCATCCGTGCCCTTGACATATTTATTCTTCTTGTAAATTGCAATTTGCTCATAGCGCATATTATTGGCGCAGGCGTAGCCTTGTGGTTAGGTCTCAGCGTGTTGAGCTCACGTCTGAAATACATAACAACAGCGCGACGACTTGATGGAAGCATTTAGCAGGTGCAAGGCGCAGGTAAGGCGCGCAGCTCACACGAAGGTGTTCACCGTCCGCCAGCGCGCGCTCGTCACGCTCGGCTCCAGGCTCAAGCGGCCGACGATATATTCGAGCGCGATCTCGCGCCGTTTTTCCGATGTGAGCGTTGCGGTCACTGCAACCCGGTCGGTACCTTCGATATCGCTGCTTTCGAGTTCGCGGAGATGCAGGTCGCTAACACCAAAGCCTTGCACCAGAAGCGCCCGGATTTGCGCCTCATCGGCGCCCCGGCAAGTGACATTGACGATATAGGAGGTTTCGATCTCGGCGGATTCAATCGGCTGGCGATTGATCAATCCGACCAGCGGCCGCAGCACGAGATTGACGCCGACAACGAGACCGGCAGCGAGGAGGGCCTGGCGCCAATAGCCGGCGCCGGCCAGAAGCCCGACCGCGGCGGAACACCAAAGCGTCGCCGCAGTATTCAGGCCGCGCACATTGACGCCTTCCTTCCAAATCACTCCGGCACCAAGGAAGCCGATGCCGGTCACAACCTGTGCGGCGACCCGCGTCGGACTGGTATCGGTGAATTGACCTTCAAAGACGACGAAAATCGCGGCGCCAAGCGAAACCAGTGTGTTTGTCCGCAATCCCGCCAAACGTTGCCGCCATTGGCGTTCGAAGCCGATGACCAAGCCAAGCAGGAGGGCCGTGATTAGACCGAGCGCATCCTTCTCGAAGGCCGGATCGAATATCGGTGGCATCGGCTCTTCCCCAGGTCCAGGTTTCCGGTCGCATCTCACACAGAAAGGAATATCAATGGACGGCGAACCAATCCGGCATGACCATCAAGGACTGGAACATCATCAAGCCGATTGAAATGCGTTGTGGGAGCGATAGGTTTGACATATGACAGATCAATGACAGCCAATTGAGCAGCACACGCGTCTTTCACTTGCTCTACCCACACCATGGTTAAGCATGGTGATTTCGGATCGGTTGACACACCACACGGCTTTGAACGTCTTCCTGGTAAGACATCCGGTGAGCGTCCGCTGTTGGAGCACAAACATGGCAAACTCGTCTAAAAGTGAAATTCCGGCCAAGAATTTGCCGCGGGCGCAACGCTATGAAGCAGGCCGGGCGTTGCGCGACAGCGTGGCGCGCGAAGCCCATGCAGAGTGCCCGCCAGCATCCGGCCGCGACCCGGTCGCCATTCTCGCCGAGACCGACGGTGCCCGCATTCCCGAACTGTTGCCGATCCGCTACGAGCGCATGCTGCAATCGCCATTTACCTTCCTGCGCGGCGCCGCCGCCGTGATGGCCCATGATCTTTCCGCTGTTCCTCAGGCCGGCGCGCATGTGCAGGCATGCGGTGACTGTCATTTGACGAATTTCGGAGTTTTCAACTCGCCGGAAGGTCGCGTCCTCTTCGACATCAACGATTTCGACGAGACTTTGCCCGGCATCGATTTCACGGTGGATTTGAAGCGGCTCGCCGCTAGCGTCGCGGTTGCCGCGCTCAATGCGAACTTGCCGGACAAAAAGGCGCGCGCGCTCGCCAAAGCGACCATCACATCCTATCGCGAATTCATCCTGGAACTTGCCACCAAGACCCCGCTCGAAGTCTGGTACACGCGCATGGATATTGATCGCGAGGTTAACCGGATCCCTGATAATAAGCTGCGCGATATTATTGTTCCTAGCTTGGTGAAAGCAAAAAAGGATTTGGCGGCCGATGATAACTTCCCGCATCTCGCGACGGCGAAGGATGGCCACGCCCATATCGAGAACCGGCCGCCCTTGATCTATCATTTCGATACGCCCGAGACCAAAGACTATAAGATCCATGCGCATTCCGCCTTCGCCAATTACCAATCCTCGCTGCTTCCGGAACGGCGCGCGCTCGTCGATCGCTACACACTCGCCGACATTGCCTTCAAGGTCGTTGGCGTCGGCAGCGTCGGCACCTTTTGCGCGATCGGACTTTTCATGACAGCGGATGGCGAACCTCTGTTCTTACAAATCAAGCAGGCATGGGCGTCGGTTCTAGAAAAAATCGCGCCACCGCCGCCCTCCATCACCCATCAGGGCCGCCGCGTGGCCGACGGCCAGCGCGCGATGCAGGCCGCGAGCGATATTTTTCTGGGCTATACGGAAGACCCAAAGACAGGCCGCCAATTCTATGTCCGCCAACTCAAGAACCGGCGTCTCGGGTCGATCGGCGAAGTCCTCGAAGTCAAAGCGCTCGCTGCCTATGCCAATCTCTGCGGCAGGACGCTTGCGCGAGCGCATGCGCGGAGCGGGGATCCCGCCCTGATCGCAGGCTACATGGGAAAATCGGAAGCGCTTGATGATGCTCTTGCCTCATTCGCGATGGCCTATGCTGCGGTCTCAAAGCAAGACCATGCCAGCTTGAAGGCCGCCCGAGGTACAAAGACCGCCATTGCCGCCGAATGATTTCCTACACTCGGCCGCCCGCTATGCGGCACAGGACTTGCGCGCCGATCTCGCTGCCGGGCTGGCACTCGCCGCCGTCGCCATTCCTTCGCAGATGGCGACCGCGCATCTTGCTGGCTTTCCGCCAGTCGCTGGCTTCATCGCTTTTGCTGCCGCATCGATCGGCTTCGCGACCGTCGGCGCCAATTATTTCGTTGCGGCCTGCGCGGATTCAACCATCGCACCGATTTTCGCTGGCGGCCTCGCCGCGCTGGCTGCTACCGGAAGCCCCGGCTATTTTTCTCTTTGCGCAAGTTTCGCGCTGGTATGCGGAACCATTCTTCTCTGTTGCGGCCTGTTCCGGCTCGGCTGGATCGCCGACCTCGTGTCGAAGCCCGTCACCATAGGGTTCTTGGCTGGCATCGCCTGTCATATTGTGATCTCGCAGCTCCCGTCCCTGCTTGGAATATCGGCTCCCCAAGGCAGTCTGTTGCACCAAGCATCCATCATCGCGGGCAGGCTTGCCGAGACCAATCGCGTTTCGCTCTTGCTGGGACTGACCGTCTTTGCCGTAACAGTTTGCGCGACCTGGATCAGCCCGCGCATTCCAGGCGCGCTTTTGGGTATCGTGGCTGCGACCCTCGCGGTCTATTGGTTTGGGCTTGAGGGCGACGGCGTCGCAGTTCTGGGACAAATACCAGGCGAATTTCCCCATTTTCAAATCCCCGTGGTTCAATTCGAGCAGTTCCTTCAAGCCACGCCACTTGCCTTCGTCGTTGTCGCCACCATCATGGTGCAAACTGCCGCAACGACTCGTGAATTCCCCGCGGCGTCCCAAAATGGCGGCTTGATAAACCTCGATTTCGCTGGCGTGGGCGCGGCAAACCTGCTGGCCGGCTACTTCGGCGCCTTTCCCGTCAACGCTAGCCCGCCCCTGACCGGGATTGTCGCCGCAGCCGGAGGACGCAGCAAATTCGCAGGGCTGGCGGCTGCCGCGCTGATCCTTGGCATCGCCCGATATGGCACTGGGCTTCTCGCGCATGTGCCGCAAGCGGCGCTCGCGGGCATTTTGTTTTTCGTCGCGGCGCGGATCGTGCTCACGCGAGAAATCATCACGATTTTTCAACGTGCTTTCGGCGAGTTCGTGCTGATCCTCGCGACCGTGACAGCGATCATCGTTCTGCCGGTGGGAACCGGCGTCGCCATTGGCATCGTGCTTTCGCTGCTGCATGGGATATGGTCGATGACGAGAGCCCGTCTCATCACTTTCGAGCGGGTACCGGGAACCTCGATTTGGTGGCCGCCAGGCCACCATCTCAAAGGGGAAACGATCGAAGGCGCGCTGGTCGTGGCTTTCCAAGCCCCCCTCACCTTTCTCAATGTCTATAAATTCCAAGACGGCGCACGCCACGCCATTCGGCAAAGCCGTGCGAAACATAGCCGCGTGCCGCTCGAATTGATTGTCTTGGAAGCGAGCAGCATCGTTGAAATCGATTTCACCGCCGCGCAAATTCTCCTCGAAGTCATCGAAGAGTGCAGACAATCGAAAATCACCTTCGCGATCGCCCGCCTTGAATCGGTGCGCGCGGAGGAAGCCTTCAAGCGTTTCGGGATTACCGATGTGGTCCACCACGATCATTTCTTTCACAGCGTGGACGAGGCCATAAGAGCGCTCACCAAAAACAGCAAAAAGACGAATGAGTTTCACGAAGAACCGTAGTAGAAGGCGGTTTGGACGGAAAAGCCGCGCGTCGGGTAAGCTGTGCTGTTATGAGCGAATGATGGCCCTCGCAGTGCCGGTTCAACGTGCCTGCCCCTACTCGGCGCCGTCGAGTTGCGGAGGTGTTGCCCGCTTCGGGCTTTCGCGGGTGCTTCAAGGAGATTGTTTTCATGGGTCTATTCCCGGTTTTTATCGGTGCAGGACAGTTAAGGCGCAGCGCCGCAGCACGGCGAAGGCCCGCGCGCGCCGCCTTATACCTCCTTGGCGCGCTCTTTCTGGGCGCTGCCGGAAGCGCCTTGCCTATCCCAGGCTTTCCCCAGGCCATCGCCAAGGGGCCGGACTCCCTCGCCGATCTCGCGGATACCGTGAGCGATGCCGTGGTCAACATTTCGGCCACTCAGACCATGGACGAAAAGCACGCCAGCAATGTGCCGCAATTGGAGCCGGGCACGCCATTCGACGATCTGTTCGAGGAGTTCTTCCGGCGCCATCAGCAGGGCGGTAACGACCGGCCGGAGCAAAAGCCGCGCGAACGCAAATCGAATTCGCTTGGTTCCGGCTTCGTCATCGATCCCTCCGGCATCGTCATTACCAACAATCACGTGGTTGCCGACGCCAATGAGGTTACCGTCATTTTCACCGACGGCCAGAAATTGAAGGCTGAAGTACTTGGCAAGGATGAAAAGGTCGATGTTGCTGTGCTCCGGGTCAAAACGGACAAGCCGCTCAAGGCGGTGAAATTCGGCGACAGCGAAAAGATGCGGGTGGGCGATTGGGTGGTCGCGGTCGGCAATCCCTTCGGGCTTGGCGGCACGGTCACCGCGGGCATCATCTCGGCCCGCCATCGCAATATCGATTCGGGTCCCTACGACAATTATTTTCAGACCGACGCGGCCATCAACAAAGGCAATTCGGGTGGACCTTTGTTTAACATGGCGGGCGAGGTGATCGGCATCAATACCGCCATCCTGTCGCCATCTGGCGGCTCGATCGGCATCGGATTCGCCACACCCGCCGCGACCGTAATACCGGTCATCGATCAATTGGAAAAATTCGGTGAGACGCGGCGCGGCTGGCTTGGCGTGCGCATCCAGAATGTCGACGATACGATTGCCGAAAGCCTCAATCTCGGCCAGCTGCGTGGCGCCCTCGTCGCCGGTACCGATGACAAGGGTCCGGCGAAGGCGGCGGGTCTTAAGGCCGGGGATGTCATTGTCAAATTCGATGGAATTGACATTAAGGAGTCGCGCGACCTGCCCAAGATCGTCGCCTCGGAACCCGTCGGCAAAGATGTCGAAATTGTCGTGGTTCGGCAGGGCAAGCAGATCACCAAGACGATCAAGCTTGGCCGGTTGGAAGAGAACGAGAAACAGATAGCGCTCGCGGCGAAGCACGACGATGCAGGAAAGAAAGCAACAGCCAGCCCGGCCGAAAAAGCGCTTGGGATGCAATTTTCGAGTCTGACCGATGAGTTGCGGCAAAAATTCGCGATCAAAAACAGTGTCGCCTCCGGCGTCGTGATTACCACTGTCGACCCCGATTCGAGCGCCGCCGAGAAGCATGTCGAAGCCGGTGACGTGATCGTGGAAATCAATCAAGAACCAGTCAAGGAACCCGCCGATATCGCTAAGAAAATTGAGGCTTTGAAAAGCGGCGGCAAGAAATCGGCGCTGCTCCTTGTCGCCAATGGGCAAGGCGAAGTGCGTTTTGTAGCGATTGGCCTGCCGTGACGGGCAAATCCAAACCGGCCGCCGATCGCGCGTTTTTAAGCGAACTGGAGTCCGATTCGCGTTAAAATATGCGACAAAACAAAGATTTGGAGCATGCTAACATGCTCCAACTTTTTAAATCTGAGCGCTCCGGGCAAACCCTTTCGGTCCTTATCTCCTCGTTTCCCGGGAGATTTGATCAAAAAAAGTCCGCGCAATTTTTAAAGCCGGGCATGTCCCTTGACAGAGCAAAGCTCCGCCCCTAGGTAACAGGTGCCTTGTTAGCACTCGTGTTGGTTGAGTGCTAAGGGGGCGCCATTTTAATTCAGCCGCAATTTTTACAAGGTGCCTCCCGCGCATAGGGGGACGCCTTATGTGGCACATTAGGGAACCAAAGAAACATGAGCTTTCGTCCTTTGCATGACCGCGTCGTGGTCAGACGCCTCGAAGGTGAGGAAAAGACCAAGGGTGGGATCATCATCCCCGATACCGTCAAGGAGAAGCCTCAGGAGGGCGAGATCGTCGCCGTCGGCCCGGGCGGGCGCGATGAAAGCGGCAAGCTGACGCCCCTCGACGTCAAGACGGGCGACAAGATTCTGTTCGGCAAATGGTCGGGCACGGAGGTCAAGATCGACGGTCAGGACCTCCTCATCATGAAGGAGAGCGATATCCTGGGCGTCGTCGCCTGAGTCCGAAAACCCCCTTCACGATTTTCTTTAAGAACCCGCTTTCAGGAGTTTGAACATGTCAGCCAAAGACGTCCGTTTTTCATCCGATGCCCGCGACCGCATGTTACGCGGCGTCGATATCATTGCCAACGCGGTGCGAGTCACCCTTGGCCCCAAAGGCCGTAACGTCGTCATCGAAAAATCATTCGGCGCGCCGCGCATCACCAAGGACGGTGTCGCGGTTGCAAAAGAGATCGAGCTTGCCGATAAATTCGAGAATCTCGGTGCCCAACTCATCCGCGAAGTTGCCTCCAAGCAAAATGACATCGCCGGCGACGGAACGACGACGGCAACGATCCTCGCCGCTTCGATCGTCCGGGAAGGCACCAAGGCAGTCGCCGCTGGCCTTAACCCGATGGATCTGAAGCGCGGCATCGACCTTGCCGTTGAAGCCGTCGTCGCTGATCTCAAGCATAATTCGAAAAAGGTCACCTCGAATGACGAGATCGCCCAGGTTGGCACGATTTCGGCCAATGGCGATAAGTCGGTCGGATCAATGATCTCGACGGCAATGCAGAAAGTCGGCAACGAAGGCGTGATCACCGTTGAAGAGGCAAAGAGCCTCGATACGGAGCTCGATATCGTCGAAGGAATGCAGTTCGACCGTGGTTATCTCTCGCCTTATTTCATCACCAATGCCGAGAAGATGATCGCAGAATTGGAAGACCCTTTCATTCTCATCCATGAAAAGAAACTGTCTTCGCTGCAAGCCTTGCTGCCGGTTCTCGAATCCGTCGTGCAAGCCGGCAAGCCTCTCGTCATTATCGCCGAGGACGTCGAGGGCGAGGCGCTGGCCACGCTCGTCGTCAATAAGCTGCGCGGCGGCCTCAAGGTCGCGGCTGTCAAAGCGCCAGGCTTCGGCGATCGCCGCAAGGCCATGCTCGAGGATATCTCGATCCTCACCGCCGGCCAGCTGATCTCTGAAGAACTCGGCATCAAGCTCGAGAACGTAACCTTGCAGATGCTCGGCCGCGCGAAGCGGATTCGCATCGACAAGGAAGCGACCACCGTCATCGACGGTGCCGGCGAAAAGAAGGACATCGAGGCGCGTATCGCCCAGATCAAGTCGCAGATCGCCGATACCACCTCGGACTATGACCGTGAGAAGCTGCAGGAGCGTCTGGCCAAGCTTGCCGGCGGCGTCGCGGTGATCCGTGTCGGCGGTGCCACCGAAGTCGAAGTGAAGGAGAAGAAAGACCGCGTCGACGACGCCCTCAACGCAACGCGCGCCGCCGTCGAGGAAGGCGTGCTGCCGGGCGGTGGTGTCGCCCTGCTGCGGTCCATCAAGGCCCTTGAAAACATCAAGGTCGAAAACGCCGACCAGAAAACCGGCGTCGATATCGTCCGCAAGGCGATCCAGACACCGGCCAAGCAGATCGTCGACAATTCTGGCGGCGACGGTGCGGTTGTGGTCGGCAAGCTGATCGAGAATACTTCATACGGCTACGGCTACAACGCCCAGACCGGCGAATACGGGGATCTCGTGAAGCTCGGCATCATCGATCCGACCAAGGTTGTGCGCACGGCGCTGCAGGATGCGGCCTCCATTGCCGGTCTCCTCATCACCACTGAGGCGATCGTCGTGGAAGCACCGAAGAAGGAGTCCGCCGCGTCACCTGGTGGCGGCGGCGGGATGGGCGGAATGGGTGGAATGGATTTCTAACCCCGCTGGTTTCATTCTTGAAGTTGCGCGAAGGGCCCCGGAACTCCGGGGCCCTTTTTTGCGCCGGCCAATTGTTCGCCATCCGTATTCGCGCAGAAACGGTTGTTTTCATTATTTTTTCAATGCACCCGCCGCACCGTTTCCCCTGGACTGCAAAATGATTTAAGATCACCCTAACGAGGGCGGCTTATAAGGGGGAGAACCGACAAGATGCCTCGAGCGTCTGGGCCGCGGCCGGATACGGCTGGCAACCGGAAAACCGCAACACGAGCGGATCTCCTCAACGCCGTTTATGCTTCCTGTCCGATGCTTTCGCGCGCCAAAGCAAAAGAAATCTTCGAAATGGCTCTAGAAGAAATTTCCATTTCGCTGGTGCGCGGTGAACCCGTAAAGCTGCGCTCCTTTGGCCTGTTTCTGGTGCGCACCAAACGCGAACGCATCGGCCGTAATCCGCGTACCGGTGTGGAAGTGCCGATCAAGCCGCGCCGCGTTCTCACCTTCAAACCGTCGCCGGTCCTTTGCGCATCGATCAATGGCTTGGTGGCCGAAGAAGAGCCAGAAAGCAGCGATCTCAGCTGAAGAATGGACCAACACAGGCGGGCGGCTTCAACCCAAATTGGCGGGCCTGCACTTATGGTTCTACGCGCGATCACCCCCCTCATTGTGATGAAAATGGGCGACAAACAAAAGGCAAAAACATCTCGCCTTCATGACGGCCAGAACCAGTCACTCTGGTCTCGATGCGGCGCGGCACCGCTTGCCCATCGTCCATATACCTCATAAAGAGCCTTCGACTATTTCATCAAATACCTGAAAACAAAAGGTATGCCATGCATCTCCTTGCCGTCCTCGTGGGCCTCTTCTCGGCCGCCGCCGTCGCTGCCGGTTTGAAAACCGGCGACAACATCGTGCTGTTGCTCGCGGGGGTTGGATTTTTGTGCGCTTTTACCACCTACCGGGCGCGACAGATCTCGACCTTTCTGCAAATATTCGTGGCAATCTTCGCGGCCGAAACCGTGATCTTCGGCATTATTTTCCTTATCGATCAGATTGGTCTTTGGCCGCCATCGCTTGAGGATTATGCCTTCCCCGAAAGCCTGCCACTGACAGTCGCGCTTTTCGCCATCCTTGTCTACGCGATTGCCTATATCCCGGTCATTCAATCGATCACCCGCATCGCCGACCGCTATTTCGACTCGGAGGAGCCGACCCGCGCCCGCATATGGCCGTTTCCCGCTTTCGGCGCGCGGGAGCGGCGAGTCGCCATCGGCATGGTGGTTTTTCTTGTCCTGATTAATCAGATGGAAGTCGGCGTAAGCGTGCGGCTGTCGTTTTTTTCCCGCGACATGTATAATGCCCTGCAAGATAAAAACGCCGCAGCCTTTTGGACCCAAATCTTTTTCGTCTTCACACCCTTTGCCTTTTTCGACGTCGCGGCGCATGTCATCGAATATATCGTGCAATCGACCCTCATCATTCGCTGGCGGCTCTGGCTCACCAACAATTATGTCAGCCGCTGGCTCGACACCCATACCCATTACCGTATGTCGCTGGCGGGGGGCGCCGCCGACAATCCCGATCAACGCATCTCCGAGGACATCAACCGCTTCATAGATGGCGGCCAGGTCGGCTATGGCATTTACTCCTTTTCTATCGCTTTGATCTCCACCTTGAGCTCGCTCGTCTCGTTCGCCATCGTGCTTTGGGGCCTCTCGGCAAACTTCACCCTGCCCTTTACGGATATCGCGGTGCCGGGCTTTCTCTTCTGGATTGCGCTCATCTACGCTTTTATCGGTTCTCTCATGACCGGTTTTATCGGCTACCCGCTTGTTGCGCTCAACTTCACCCAGCAGCGCTATGAAGCCGACTTCCGTTTTTCGCTCGCGCGATTGCGCGAATACGCCGAGCAAATCGCCCTGCTCGCCGGTGAGCGAACCGAGAAGGCCAGTCTCAAGACGCGGTTTGGCGCGATCGTTATCAACTATTTCCGGATTATCGCCTGCCGCAAAAATCTGGTCGCCGCAACCTCGATATATGGTCAGGCGAGCGAGATCATTCCTTACCTTATCGTGGCGCCCTTCTATTTCGCCGGTAAAGTCACGCTCGGCATCATGATGCAGACGGCACGCGGGTTTCTCAGCGTACAGAGCGCCTTGAATTTCTTCGTTACCTATTTTGTTTCGCTTGCCGATTTCAAAGCCGTGCTCGACCGCTTGACGTCCTTCGATCTTGCGATCGCCAGTGCGAAGACGCCAGGCTTTTCGCCGCGCACGGGAGCGGACACGCCAGCGGCGCGCAAACATCTCGACGTCGAGGCGCTCAATGTGCGGCTGCCGGGCGGCCGCGAGATCATCAAAGACGCGAGCCTTCGGCTTGCCGAAGCCGAGCCCGTGCTTTTGACCGGGCCTTCGGGTTCCGGCAAATCCACCTTGTTCCGCGCGATATCCGGCATATGGCCTTATGGTGACGGCGCGATCACTTTACCGGCCGGCGCCAAAATAATGCTGCTGCCGCAAAGGCCCTATATTCCGATCGGCTCTTTGCGCGCCGCCGTAACCTATCCCGAAAGCCCGGACCGCTACGGGGAAGCCGCGATCATCGACGCGCTGCGCACCACGAGATTGAGCGATTTGATTGGCGAGCTTGACCTCGAGGATTTCTGGTCGCAAAGGCTTTCCGGCGGCGAGCAGCAGCGCTTGGCGCTTGCCCGTGCCTTATTGGCGAAGCCTGACTGGCTCTTCCTCGATGAAGCCACTTCGGCGATAGACGAAGACGGGGAAGCCGAGATCTACGAAACCCTCGTTAAGAGACTTCCCGCGACGACCATCATTTCGATTGGCCATCGTGCGAGCCTCGCGCAATTCCATAAGCGTCATCTCGAAATGCGAGCCTCGGCCCATGGACTCTTCACGCCCGTGGAAGTTGCGTTGAAACCGGCGGAGTAGTTTGTCCGGTTGGCGGTTTGCGCGGATGGACATGCGTGAGGTGCGGCGAAATCTGAATTGCGGATTTGGCCCAAACGGGATGTTGAAAAAAAGCTTATGTTTTGGCCCATCACTTTAGGAAGAATATTTTCCCTGCTTTCGTGACTGCACGGCATATCCCCATATCGAATTATCAATGAATGGTACGATTGATCTGAATGATCGCGGGCGTCATGATGACTGCGAAAAGCACGGGAAGAAAAAACAAGATCATCGGGACCGTCAATTTGGGCGGCAGGGCAGCAGCCTTTTTTTCGGCGAGCAGCATCCGGTTGTCACGGCTTTCCTTGCTGACCACACGCAAGGCAGCGCCGAGCGGCGTGCCGTAACGCTCGGCTTGAATGAGCACGGTCACGATCTGTTTCACCGACTCGATTCCCGTTCTTAGGCTGAGGTTCTCATACGCCGAACGCCGGTCGGGCAAAAAGGAGAGTTCCGCGGTCGTCAGGGTCAGCTCCTCGGCCAGCTGGATCGACTGGTTGCCGATTTCCTGTGCAACCTTGCGAAAGGCATGTTCGATCGACATGCCGGACTCGACGCAGATCAGCAACAGATCCATCGCGTCGGGAAATGAGCGGCCCATCGAGGCTTGGCGTTTGCTGGTCGTATTGTTGAGATAGATTTCGGGCGCCTTCAGACCCAGATAGGTAAAAAAAATGATGATGCCGATCTTCGGTATGAGGCTCAACCCAAAATCGGCTATGGCAAAAATATAGAAGGCCGAAACCACGAGACTGAGGATCGGCGTCACCAGCCGGAAAAACAGAAAGGCCACTTCCGCTTGTGGTCCACGAAAACCAGCCATCGCCATCTGCAATTTTGCCTTGTCGGTGCCGAGCCATTTCGACAGGCTGAAACGCTCGACGATTCGTTTCATATAGGCTTTCGGTTCTTGGCGGAGGCTTTGTTTGCTTTTGTCGGCCAATAGCCGCTCGCGTTCTCGCGCGCGGATGCGTTCGCGCTCCGTCGCAACCGCCTTCATCCGCTGGGTCAGAATGTCGGTTTCGAGTAGCGGCATGGCGACGGTCACAATCGTTGCCATCGTTGCGATCGCGGCAAGGATGCTGAGGAGAAATTGCGGATCCGTCAGCTTGGTGTAAATCAGATCGAGCATTTGGCGTGACTATCTGTGTGTTAGCGTGGTCATTCGACAGTTTGAAATATTTGGTAGAGATCGCGCGCTCGGCCAGGATCGCTTCAAGAGGAATCGCTCACGGTCTCATTCGCTTGGCATTACCGCATGATCTTATCCAAAGAGTTTGCCGCTTCCCGGATGACGCTCTAAATGTCGAAATTGATCATGTTTTTCATGATGAAAATTCCAATTCCCATCCACACGGCGCAGCATCCCAAGACCAGTTCGCCAGTCTGCGTTGTCCATAAGAGTTCCATATATTTTGGACTCGTGACATAGGCCATGATGGCCACGATGAAAGGCATGGCGCCGATGATATAGGCGGAGGCTTTGGCCTCGCCCGACATCGCCTGGATCTTCGCCTTCATCATTTTGCGGCCGCGCAACACCAACGATAAATTGCCCAGGGCTTCGGCAAGATTACCGCCGGCCTTTTGCTGAATGTTGATAACGATCGCGAAGAAGCTGGCCTCCGCGATAGGAACACGTTCGACGATCCGTTCCACAGCCTCGCCGGTGGAAAGACCCATGGTTTGCGCCTCGACGATCTGGCGGAATTCGCCACGGACGGGCTCGGCCGTTTCGGCGGCGATAATCCGCAGGCAATCGCCGAGCGGCAGTCCAGCCTTGACACCCCGAGTGATGATGTCGACCGCGTTTGGAAATTCATCTACGAATTTCTTCAAGCGGCGCTTGCGCAGGAAATTCAAGGTCCACGCCGGGATACCGAACCCTCCGACAACCGCGGCCGCCAGAATTATGAGCGGGTTGGCCGTACCAAAACACATCAGGCCGCCAGCCAATACACCCGAGACGATCGAACCGATAATATAGTATTTACGGCTCCCCGAGAGCCCGGCCTGCGCGATCCTTACATCCAGGGATTGCCGCTTTCGTTTGCCACGCGCCTCGACCTCCTTGAGGCTGTCCATGATTTGCTTGCGGCGGCTCGCGGCGTCGGCCTGATTTTCCGCGTTTCTCTTTGGTCCCGTCGACCGCAACGCGGCCTGCCGCTTTTCAGCCTTTATGTCTCCAGAAAGATAGGGAGAGATGAAAACTTGGACGATGCCTCCGGCCGCGACCATCGCAAGGCCCATGATGATCCACAAATGCGTGTTCATGTCAGAGCTGCCATTCTTTCCAACTACAGGATATTGCCCTTAAACTCGGAAGCATCGAGGGCCCTGGCCAAACGTGCCTCCTCGTTATAATAGCGGGCCCGCTCCCAAAAGCGGGGCCGCCCTATTCCAGTCGAGCGGTGGCGGCCTATCAGGCGGCCGGAGGCATCCTCTCCCGTGACCTCATAGACCATCAGATCCTGCATAGTGACGACGTCACCTTCAAAACCCAAAACTTCACTGATATGGGTAATCCGGCGCGACCCATCGCGAAGCCTTGCGGCCTGGACGATGACATCGACGGAAGATACGATCATTTCCCGGATGGTCCGGCTCGGGAGAGCGAAACCACCCATGGTAATCATGGACTCAAGCCGGCCCAGCGCTTCGCGCGGCGAGTTGGCGTGCAATGTGCCCATCGAGCCGTCATGCCCGGTGTTCATCGCCTGCAGCAGATCGAATGCCTCCGGCCCGCGCACCTCGCCGACAATGATCCGTTCGGGCCGCATGCGAAGACAGTTCTTAACGAGATCGCGCATTGTAATCGCGCCGCTTCCTTCGAGGTTCGGCGGCCGCGTTTCAAGCCGGACGACATGGGGCTGCTGCAATTGCAATTCAGCCGCGTCTTCGCAGGTGATCACCCGCTCGTCATGATCGATGTAGTTGGTCATGCAGTTGAGAAGCGTGGTTTTACCGGAACCCGTCCCGCCGGAAATCAGGACATTGCAACGCACTCGTCCGATGATTTTGAGTATCTCGCCGCCTTCCGGCGAAATGGCACCGAAACGGATCAGCTGATCAAGGGTAAGCTTGTCCTTTCTAAACTTGCGAATGGTGAGAACAGGCCCATCGATCGCGAGCGGCGGGGCGATCACATTGACGCGGGAGCCGTCGGTAAGCCGCGCGTCGCAAATTGGCGACGCTTCGTCGACCCGGCGCCCGACCTGGCTGACGATGCGCTGACAAATATTCATCAATTGCGAATTGTCGCGAAAGCGAACGTTGGTCAATTGAATCTTGCCCCCGACCTCGATGAATGTGCGGGTCGCGCCATTCACCATGATGTCGGCGATGTCGTCGCGGCCAAGCAGAGGTTCGAGAGGTCCGTAGCCGAGGACATCGTTACAGATGTCGTCGATCAGATCTTCTTGTTCGCCAATCGACATGGCAACGTTCTTGATCGCGACGATTTCATGGACGATGTCACGAATTTCCTCGCGCGCGCTTTCCGCGTCGAGGCGCGACAACTGAGATAGATCGATCGCCTCGATGAGAGCGCCGAAGATCATGCTTTTGGTTATGTAATAGTCGTCAGAACGCTGCGGCTCCGGAGCCGGGGCTGGTTGTGGCGCCGGCGGAGCATTCTGAACAGCCGGCATGCCGGCTGGTTTTGCCACTACGGCAAGCCTTGCCGTTGCGGCTTCGCCCTTGTCGCGGGCGTCAGAGAGTGAACGCTTGCCGAACATAACACCCCTCACCAGCACACCGGCCCAAATTGCCGCCCTAGATCATGATGATTTTAGATTGAATTTATTCAAAATCATCGTGAGTTATTCTTAGAGTTTAGAGCGCGATGCTGGCAGAAAACCGGGTTCCCCTTTTCCTCATCCCGCACAACACCATCATCCCAAAAAGTTGACGGACATTTTCGATGCTAACATGCTCCTGCTCTTTGAGACCAAGTGTTACCTTATCGATCAGAGGATCCATCTGCTCGATAAGGTAACGCTCAGCCCCCTCCCCCCAACCACGCATCAATTGGCCGCCCGGGAACGGCTTTGCGGATAATCCCAAAAGTCCGCATGTTTTGGGATCATGCCAGGTCCTGGTTCAGCGCGAGGCACTTGGCTCGGCCCGGGAGGCCGTCTTGCGGCTAAATCGCATCATCAAGGGAGCAAGAAGGTTTCGTTTCGTTTTACGCGGCTCATTCCGGTGGGTCATTTTCCGCGCAAGATCCCTGATTGTGCCGGCGATTTTACCCCCGGAGTCGACTTCAGCAATCATCTGCCCATTATTGGCAGCCGTGCCAAAGAGTTTGGGCTCGAATGGAATGAGTCCCGCGGGTACAAGATCGACCGCCTTGGCAAAATCCGTGACGCTGATTTCCGGCCGTTTCGAAATACCCACGAAATTCATAATAAGTTTCGGATGTCCATCATGCGCGCGCGCCGCGCGCAGCATATCGAGCATGTTTTTGGTGTTGCGAAGATTGGCGAGATCGGGTGATGCGACAATTGCGATCTCATCGGCATTGATGAGCGCCCGCCGCGCCCATGCGGTCCAAATATGCGGAATGTCTAGGATGACGCAGGGGGTGGTGGCGCGCAATATATCGATCAACGAGTCGAAAGCGGTTTCGTGAAAATCATACATCCGGTCGAGCGTTGCGGGCGCCGCCAGAAGGCTCAGCTTTTCGCCGCATTTCGACAACAGCCGGTCGACAAGGTTTTGGTCGATCCGGTCCGGAGCGAATACAGCTTCGGCGATGCCCTGCGCCGGATCTTGATTGAAGTCGAGCCCCGCTGTCCCGAAGCCCAGATCCATATCGGCGACGATGGTTTGGATATCAAGATCGCGGGCGATCGAGAAGGCGATGTTGTGCGCAATCGAAGACGCGCCGGTCCCACCCTTGGCCCCTGTTATAGCGACGATCTTGCCGACCGGCGTTGCTCCCGCGCTCGCATAAAGATGCGATATGGCACGGATGAAATCGAGGACATTGAAGGGCGCGACAAGATATTCACTGATTCCCCGCGCCATAAGCTCGCGGTAAAGGATGATGTCGTTGGTTCGGCCGGCCACGACCACCTTGGTTCCTGAATCGCAGAATTCTGCGAGCGCTTCGAGATGCTCGACGAGGTCACCGCGATTAGTGGCCGTATCGAGCACTATGACATTTGGCGTCGCGGCATCGCGATAGGCTTCGACAGCGGCGGGTGGACCACCCATGTGCACGCTCACATGCGCCCTTTCCATCCGGCGGTCGGAGGCGGCCGTCTCGATGATCCGCGCCGTCTCCGCCGATTCGCAGAAAGCGTGCAAGGAGATGCGGGGCAGCGGCGCGATAAGCGCGTGTTCCGAACCGGCCGGCCCTTTCATCAATTCGCTCCGCCTTGGCTGTCGGCTCCGACAGTGCTGATCGAGGAGTTGGTGAATTTCCAATTCGTGCCGGGGTCCTGGCCCTTGCGAAGGCTTTCGATGCCACGCACGCGCATCGCGGTGTCCGCCGGTGTTTCCCCTTGCGGAGACACGAGATCGCGCGGATCGGCAACCTGCGCGGCGAATGCGGTTTGATAGGCGCAACCGAAGTTCCAGTACGGCTTGTTGCTCCAGTCCACCACGGGGCCGCTGCCTAAGGCTAGATCCCTTGGCCATTGGCCGCACAGGTCCGCGACACGGGCTTTGAGGCCGAGAAAGCTCAACCGTACCGGCGCAGCAAGATTATCACCGGCCGGATAGGGAGCTATGATCGTACGGGTATGCGCTCCGGCGCTATAAAGCGCGGTGCGGACCGACTCCACGGAAGGTGTGGCCCCGGGGAAAGCCGGCGGCATGATGGTGATCGGTCCGCGGCCGAATTTGCGATAGAGGTTGGCGAATTCTCGCAGCTGAGCCGCGGCATGGCGGTCGAACTCGCCCGTCACGGGCTCGACAAGAATTTCCAGCGTGCGTGGTTCCTCGTCAAGCACGATCGGGTGACGAACCTGGTAATCGTCCTGCGGAATCGAGGATTCGACCATGCGTTCCGTCGCGCCGCAACCGGCCAGCGGAAGCAGCAAACATAAGCGCAAAAAAGTTCGCGCAGAGGCAAATGCCGGGTAAGCCAATTTTTGGATGGGGCGCGCGGCGCGGATTATGAGTGACATCTTTATTGCGCTTTCTCGATAGCGTTGCCCTTACATCAATCCTGGATAAAGCCGACCGGCCCCTTGTAATCCTTGATGGCCTGCGAATTCCCCGGCGAGGCATAGAGCTGGTTCACGCGGCCAAGCAGCCAGGCTTGCGGATCGGTTGCGTCCGTGAAGCCATCGGTCGGTTTCGCGATCTCGTTTGGTCCTACCGGTTTGACGATGTAAGGCGTGACGATGATCATGAGTTCGGTCTCCTGCCTCTGGTAATCGCGCGAACGGAACAGTGCGCCAAGAACCGGCAGCTCGAGGAGCCCCGGAAGACCATTGATGGCTTGTTGCGATGTCGTTCTAAGAAGACCCGCGGTGGCGATCGAACCGCCTGAAGGGATCTCGACGCTCGTCTCGTTCTTGCGGGTAAGCAAACCTGGGATGAGCGTGCCAGCCACCGTCGCGGCGGTTGATTCATCCAAATCGGTCACTTCTGTCGCAAGATGCAGTATGATGCGGCCTTCGGCCAGCACCACAGGAGAGAATCGCAAAGTGATGCCATAAGGCTGAAAGATGGCGCCACCGCCGCTGCAGCCACCTGATTGACAGGTTGTTGGACCCGGTATTGGTATTTCGCCGCCGACTGTAAGCTTGGCATTTTCACCCGATACGGCGGTCACCGTGGGCTCCGCGAGAATGCGCGTAACGCCATACCGTTCGAAAGCTTGCAACGTCGCGCTCAAAGTGTTGCTTGGATTGGTCGCGGTCAGCGCGGTGGTGGTCCCGCCTGCCGCTGTGTACCCGCTTCCGGCACCGCCAGCCGTCGCGAGCACGCCATTGATGGCGAATGGATTAAATTGCGTGAAGGTGCCCCAATTGGCGGTTAGCGAGCTTGTGGTGATGCCCAGTTGTTTGGCTATCTGGCGATCGATTTCCGCGATGGTGACTTTCAGCATCACCTGATCGCGGCCGCGTATGGTGAGCGTATTGACAACCAAGCCATCCACATTCGTCCCCGGCCCCGAAGCGGCTGCAGCCACACCGCCATAGAGCCGCTGCACAAATCCCTTGGCAATGTCGCCGGCCCGTTGCGCCTCTTCGGCAGAATCGACCGCGCCGGTCAGGATGATCGTATCATTGACGGTCCGCGCGGTGATCGCCGCGGCGGGCATCGCGGCGTGCAGAATCTGCTGAAGCTCGCCGATGTCGCGGCCGATGCTGAGCTCAAATGCCGCAATCTGACGGCCATCCTCATCCAAGGCATAGACGCTTGTCTGGCCGGGATCTGTGCCGATGACATAGAGCCTACGTGGAGAGCGCACCACCGCATTCGCCACCTTTGGATTGGCGACGAAAATTTGCGCCGCATCGTGAGGCAGATCAATGGTCCGGGATCTACCAACACCCAGCGAAATCCGCTGTGGTGTGACGCTGCCAGACCGGTAGGCTTCCATTTTTTCCTGGGCGAAGGCTCCGCCAAAGCTTGTCGGGACCGCGAGGCTCGCCACAAATGCCGCGGCCAGGACTGGGATCAGGCGTTTCATCCGCGGCGTTCCACAAACATGAATGCTCTTTCGATGGTCCTTGCGGCCGCTACCATTCACGCGAATTCTCGCGCTCAACGCACCCCGTCTTGGATGGCCGCGACATTGCGGGCCCAATAAGCCCGTTGCTACGGCTTGGCGGCTACTCACCCTTTGCCTTTGCGTCGGCCATGCCTCGCAAGAGCAGCGAGAGCTGGCCAGTACGCTGGGCTAGGACTACCGTCTCGGCTTGAGTAGGCGTGAGTTCCAAGGTTGCAACACTGGCGCCTGTTATGACGTGCTCCCCATTTTTCTCCTGATTCAACTGACCGATGGCGAGAACGCGAATGTTGGACAAAATGACCTCGCTGAAAAAAGAATTGCCATGTGAAAAAGTGTGGACCACGTCGACTCTGTTATCAGGCAGAATAAACCCGCCAGCCGTGCTCGAACCTTGCGTGTCAATATTGATCGCCACCGCGCGCTTGCCTGGGTGCAAGACTGCGGCGAGGAATTCCAAACCTTTGCTCAGGTGCTCGCGCCGCAAGGGCTCACCTGGCGAGAAATTGGTGCGGACAACCGCGCCCTTCAGTTCCTCGACGCCATTCGGCGATACGCTTTTGCGGATGAGACCGTCCGGAATATGGTATTTTGGCCAGGCGTCCCAGCGCAGGCCTGCCGCGTCGACGACGGCGCCGAAGTTCAGTTCCTTGGCGGCGACGAGTACGTCGTCCGTCAATACTTGGGGCGGCGGCGGTGGCGGCGGCGCGATCGGCGGCGGTTTCGAGCCGCTGGCAAGGAACGCGGCGCCGAGCCCGGCTACCACGGCAACGCCAAGAACCGCGATGCGAGCTGCTTTCATGGTGATGGTTCGCCTATGCTGTCCGCGTCACGCCGCATAAAGCGCGTGCAGGGAACTCTTCGGTCTTGGACGCAACGTTGGAACGAATCGTTCAGACCCGGAAACCGGATTTCAACATGCGAAAGCAAATTGCTGGTCAATGCAATGATTGCAATTTGATCTGTCACTTAACATTCGCCCGGTTACAGCATGGATTTGCCATCTGAAAAGCCGAGTGCTCCAGCCTGAAAAGATAGTCCCGCAAATGGGCTACCGAGCTGCTGGCGGCAAAGCATGGCTTGCTGTCTGCTGCTTGCCACTTGCCGCCTTTTTTTCAGACAAGCACACCCATGGGCATGCTTCTACGGGCATGTGTCCCAATGCGCATGCCTAAACCTTGTGAGAAATGGGCGTAACTCATCACCGCGCCGATCTTGCACACAATTTTTAATTAGGCTTTATGGTTTGGGCTGGTCTCTCGGTTTGGTACCATCAGGGCGGTACGGATTATCATGCCTTCAAATATCACATTTGCGATGGGGCGGTCTCGATTCCCTAAAGGCGAGAAACGAAACGTTCTTTTTCCGCTCCTTACGGCCGCCATTATTGCCTTGGTTATCGGGGTCTGTGTTGTCGGCATCCATCTCGGGCTTTCACAGGATCGCGATTCTGATTCAATTTATGCGACCTTTCCCAAGATTCTCAATCT